>CBDVBL010000008.1:0-15032 GCA_965372205.1 uncultured bacterium | reverse complement strand
CAAGATAGTGCACGAAGGGGCACATCCCCTGGGGTCTGTTTTAGACGTTTGAGGACGGCCACGTCACAGATGCAGAATTTCTTCGTTTGAGCCTGTCAAATTCCATCTATAAGATCCACGTTTCTCTAATTGGGCATTTTCTCCATTTTGTTATGGACATATTTTGATGATTATATTAGATTGCAGGCGGGAACGTAGTTTGGTCTTTAGGCAACGAAGGTTACGAGATTGGTCAAAACCTTTTGATAGATAAAAAATCTCATAGATGCTACGGCCTGGTTGCCAATAGAACTTACTGAGAACATTTTCCATCAACCGACGGATGCTGCTGGTTGAAAGGACTTTTGGACGTTTTGAGAAAGAATTCACAAACATAGTGATGATGATCTTTATTAGAATAATATCCAGGCCATGTTAAATGCGGAGAGTTCTATGAAATACTGGAGAACTCCGTTAGATATCGACAAGCTCAAGATTCCGAGGGGTGAACTTCATATAATCAAAGAGCGATGCAAGGGTTGCGCTTTCTGCGTGGAATATTGCCCCAAGGATGTTCTGATACTTTCGGAGGAGTTTAACGCTAAGGGGTATCATCCCCCGGTAGCTGTCAGACCGGAGAACTGCGTCAATTGCGATCTTTGCGAGATGCTTTGTCCGGATTTCGCCATTTATTGCCTGCGAGTTGAAGAAGAAAAGAAGGGGGTGCCCGAATGAAAGCTAACCCTAAGGATGTTCTCACCGGCTCTCATTATCTCGACGGTAATCATGCCTGCGCCGAGGGAGGCATAGCCGCGGGATGTAAGTTTTTCGGCGGCTACCCCATCACGCCATCCACCGAGATTGCCGAGAGGGTTTCCAGACGATTTCCCCTTATCGGCGGTGTCTTCGTCCAGATGGAGGATGAGCTGGCCAGCATGGCGGCCATACTGGGAGCATCATCGGGAGGTGTAAAATCCATGAGTTGCACCTCCGGACCAGGTTTTTCTTTGATGATGGAGAATTTCGGCCTGGGGATAATGATGGAGATTCCCTGTGTGCTGGTCAACGTCCAGCGCGGCGGCCCCTCCACCGGTCTGCCCACCCTCCCAGGGCAGGCTGATATGATGCAGGCACGCTGGGGATCACATGGAGACTACGAAGTGATAGCCCTGGCGCCGGATTCGCCCCAGGAATCATTCGAGCTTACCATTCATGCTTTTAATCTCTCTGAGAAATACCGGATGCCGGTTTTGATCATGTCCGACGAGTGCGTCGGACATATGACCGAGAAAGTGATCATTCCTCCGGCGGAGGAGATCGAGCTTATTGAACGCCGGTACACCAAAAAGAAACCCGGAGAAGCCTGGCCCTATCAAGAAAACGGAGATGATATAGCGCCGATGCTGCCCGTCGGGGAAGGATACAAATTTCATATTACGGGCCTGACACATGATCAAAAGGGTTATCCGGTTATCAATGCCGAAACCCATGAAAAGAACGTTCGCCACCTGATCGACAAGGTCAATAAACACACCGAGGATATAATCTGGCTCGAGGAGGAAGATGTCGACGGCGCGGAGGTAGTGATTCTGGCCTATGGCATATCTTCACGGGTAGTTCGACCGGCCATTGCCAGGGCCAGAAAAGAAGGGATCAAAGTCGGCCTAGTCAAAATGGTCACTGTATGGCCCTTCCCCGAAATGCGAGTCAGGGAGCTTGCCAGCCAGGTGAAGTCTCTGATAATGGTTGAGATGAACTATGGCCAGGTTTACCTGGATATGGAACGTTGCACCGCCGAAAAATGCCGCACTTACCTTGTGGGCCACGCCGGCGGAACCGTGCACAACCCCGACGATATCTACAAAACCATAAAGGAAGCTGTCAAATGAGCACAAAAGTAAATAACGTTGAGGCTCAGGCCGAAAAAGAGCACCCGAGGGAGAAGCTTCTCCGGATGGATCGCATTCCGCACATCTGGTGTCCAACATGCGGAATCGGGACAACGGTGACGGCTCTGGCGATCGCCTTAGAACAGCTTCAGCTTGACTTAAACAACGTAGCCGTTGTTTCCGGGATAGGTTGCACCGGCCGGGTGGCCGGATATATGAAACTCGATTCTTTCCATACAACCCACGGCCGTTCGATTCCATATGCCTTTGGATTGCATGTCGCCCGACCGGATATGAAGGTAATCGTCTTCTCCGGTGATGGCGATTTGATCTCCATAGGCGGCAACCACTTTATACACACGGCCAGACGAAACGCTAACATTACCGTAATCTGCGTGAATAATTTCATCTATGCCATGACCGGCGGCCAGGTTGCACCGACCACTCCGATTACGGCACACACGGCTACATCGCCTCACGGCTCTTATGAACATCCCTTCAATCTTCCCTTACTGGCAGCCTCATCGGGAGCGACATATGTCGCGCGCTGGACGGCCCTGCACATCCGTCGCCTGACTACAGCCCTGAAAGAAGCTATCACCAAGAAGGGCTTCTCATTCGTGGAGGTTATCGCTCCCTGCTCCACACTTTATGCAAGGCTCAACAAGCTCGGTACGGGCCTTGATCTGATGAAGTTCTATCATGATAACAGCGTGATCAAACATGGCGCCGATCTAAATGAGATCGATATAGACTACCAATCGAAGATAACCGTTGGCAAATTCGTCGATATAGAGAAACCAACCTACATCGATTGCTTAAACGATGGTTACAAGAAGGCATTCGGCGATAAATTCAAACCCTACGGAGGCGGCAATGGCAACGTCTGAAATCAGGATCACCGGCTTCGGAGGACAGGGGGTAATTCTCTGCGGTTATATTATTGGCAAGGCCGCGTCTATTTATAGCGACCAGCACGCCACGCTCACCCAGAGTTTCGGGCCGGAGGCTCGCGGTTCAGCCTGCAGCGCCCAGGTTGTAGTTTCTGATAGCCGGGTGTTATATCCGTATGTTACATTGCCCAATATCCTCATGGCCTTATCCCATGACGGCTACATGACTCATAAAGACAACCTGTCCGATGATTGTGTCATTGTTTATGAAAAAGAATTAGTCAAACTGAAAAAACACGGGCCGAAGGTTAAGACTTATGGTGTACCCGCCATTCGTTTCGCCGAGGAACTGGGACGGAAAATCGTTTTGAATATAGTGATGTTAGGATTCTTTGCGGCCGTAACGGGCCTGATGCCCCCGGAGGCACTACGAAAAGCCGTTGAGAGTTCTGTTCCGACCGGGACGGAGGAGCTAAACCTCAAGGCTTTCGATAAGGGATATGAGCATGGCCGAGCGTTGGTCGATAAGGTCGAAGCGAAGGCCAGCGCGGGTTAAACAAGAAAAGCAAAGGCTTCATCGAAGGGACGAGTTCATGTCCTCGCAGGGAACAAGAGAAAAAGGTGTCCTGGTAGTAGGCGGTGGTATCGCGGGGATTCAGGCGGCGCTCGATCTGGCCGCCTCCCGTGTGAAGGTGTATCTTGTCGAGAAATCTCCGTCCCTGGGCGGAAGGATGGCACAACTCGATAAAACCTTCCCCACCATGGACTGCTCCATATGAATACTGGGACCCCGGATGATGGATGCCGGTCGGCATCCCAATATCGAGGTTCTGACCAATTCTGAATTGATTCGGCTTGACGGGCGTGCCGGTAGTTTCCGGGCCGTGGTCAGAAGAAATCCTCGTTATGTCGATGAGGACCTATGCACGGGATGCGGCCTGTGTGCCGATGACTGCCCGGTGGCGGTTCCCAACGAGTTCGAAGTGGGAATGGGAGCGCGCAAGGCGATTTACTCACCTTTCGCTCAGGCTGTCCCCAATACCTATATAATCGATAGGAAGAATTGCCTTAACGATGACTTTTTAGTCTGTAATAATTGCGTTAATAGTTGCGACCGCAACGCCATCAATTTCGATGATGTGGGGGAGGAAATCGAGCTTGATCTGGGTGCGGTTATCGTGGCTACCGGCTTTAATGTATATGATGCTTCGGCTATCCCCAGCTATGGTTATCGGCTTTACGATAACGTCCTGACCAACATGGAACTGGAAAGAGTATTGAACGCCTCCGGTCCCACGCAGGGACATATCATCAAGCCATCCGATCATAAGGCTCCGAAAAAAATAGCCTTTATACAGTGCGTCGGCTCCAGAGGAGAAGGTGGAGAGGCCGGCTGTCAGTATTGCTCGCGCTTTTGCTGCATGAATGCCGTCAAAGACGCCATGCTGCTCAAACAGCATGATCCGGGTATCGAGGAGATAATAGTTTTCTATATCGACATGCGGGCCTCCGGCAAAGGTTTCGAGGAGTTTTATCAACGATCCCTTGATATGCCCGAGCTAAAATATGTTCGAGGGCGGCCTTCCAAGATAATGGAGGATCCGGAGACAAAGGAACTGATCATCTATGCCGAGAACGGTGAAACCGGCGAGGTAAGCACCTTCAATGTCGATATGGCTATCCTTTCGGCCGGTGCGGTGGCCGCCGAGGCAAACAGGGAACTGGCCGATGTTCTCGGTATCGACATCGATACAAACGGTTTCTTTGAAATCGAAACTAAATACGGCTCACCGCTGCATACGGTGAAAGAGGGCGTTTACGTCTGCGGTTGTGCCGCCGGTATCAATGATATATCCGATTCGGTTGCCCAGGGTTCAGGCGCTGCGGCGGAGGCGGAACGGTTTGCGGCTAAGATTCGGGTAGAAGAGAAACCGCTGGAAATTAAGCAACTGGATACCTCGGGTCCCCCCCGGGTTGGTGTATTTCTATGCCATTGCGGGATCAATATCGCCGGAGTTCTCGATATAGAATCTCTGGAAGAATATGCCAGAGATATCCCCGATGTGGCTTACGTTGAGAACAATCTGTTCTTATGTTCCGACGAGGGTCAGAGGCTAATGCAGGAGAAAATCAAAGAACACAATCTCAACCGCGTCGTAGCGGCCGCCTGCACGCCTCGCACTCATGAACCGATTTTCCGCGATAGCTGTGAGCAGATTGGTTTGAATCCATTTCTTTTTGAGATGACGAACGTCCGCGACCAGTGCTCCTGGGTTCACAGCGACATGCCGGAAATAGCCACGCAGAAAGCCCGGGATCTGATAAGGATGGGGATAGCCAAGGCCAGGAATCTTCAACCGCTGAATAGGATTACCATCCCGATCAACCAGAGCGTGCTGGTTATCGGTGGCGGGGTTGCCGGCATGCGTGCGGCACTGGATCTCGAAGCCCAGGGATTTAAGGTATACCTTATTGAGAAAGATGGTCGTCTTGGCGGGCTCTTAAATAACCTGACCAGAGTTTACCCCGCCGATCTACAGGCGGTTGAACTGGCGCGCACCATGGTGGAAAAAATACGCGGCAGCCGGGTGGAGGTAATGGCCTCTACCGAGATAAACTCCATTTTGGGATTCGTGGGTAATTTCGATGTTTCCACCACCAGTGGTAATTTCAGAGTTGGAACCATAGTCGTGGCAACGGGTGCGGATCTGTATAAACCGGATGGGGAATTCGGCCACGGAAAGTTTGAGAATGTCATCACCAATCAGGAACTTGAAAATATCCTGCATGACACCAAGGGTGAGATTAAAATAAAGGGCGAATCGCCGAACACGGTGGTATTTGTCCAGTGTGTCGGGTCTCGCGATCCTGAGAAAAACGCCGCCTGCTCCCGATTTTGTTGCCCTACGACCATTAAACAGGCGATCCGCTTGAGGGAAAGCGGCATAAATGTAACGGTCCTGCATCGCGATATGCGGACTGTGGGCGCTAAGTCCGAGGAACATTATCGTCGCGCAAGATCACTGGGAGTGAAGTTTATACGGTACACACCCGAAAGATTTCCGCTCGTATCGGGCAACGGTAAGCGTGCCGAGAATGTGGAGATCCTCGAATTGGCTTTGAATAGATACCTGGAAGTTCCGGCGGACTATGTCGTTCTGGCTGCCGGTATGGTTCCCAACGAGGCCAGCACCGATAAAATTCACGAGATTTTGAAAGTACCGCGTGGCGCGGATGGCTTTTTCATGGAGCGTCATGCCAAACTCGGCCCCGTGGAGACCACCACCGAGGGTGTCTTTCTGGCCGGCTGTGTCAGCGGCCCTAAAGATATAGCCGATTCGATTGCGCAGGGCTCCGCTGCCGCAGCTAAAGTGGCCTCGTTTATCGCCCGCGATACGGTATCGCTGGAGCCAACCACGTGTGTAGTGGAGCCGGTGTTATGCAGGGCCTGCGGCAAGTGTGTGGAAATTTGTGAATACCATGCTCCCTCCCTAGTGGAAGGCGCGCCTGGAATTCTAGTCGCAGAAATCAACCAAGCTCTTTGTAAGGGTTGCGGCACCTGCGCCAGCTGGTGCCCGACCGGGGCGATATCGGCGCAGCATTTTACAGACCGCCAGATCAACTCGATGCTGGAAGCATTGTTCGCGGGTGAGGCATAAACCATGGCTGTCAAGACGACCAGGACAAAAAAGAAAAAGGCTACGCAAAAGTTCGTTCCTAACATCGTCGCCTTCGCCTGCAACTGGTGCAGTTACGCGGGAGCAGATACGGCGGGTGTCAACCGTATTCAGCACTCCCCCAATTTCAGGATTATTCGGACCTTATGTTCCGGCCGTATCACGCCCGGATTCGTATTAAAAGCCCTCAAGCTGGGGGCGGATGGCGTACTGGTCTCCGGATGTCATTTCGGCGATTGCCACTACATCTTCGGTAATTACCGGGCCGTGGAACAGTTCGATAAGACCAAGGCCCTTGTGAAAACCCTGGGTCTCGACGAGAAACGGGTTCGCCTGGAGTGGGTCTCAGCGGCGGAAGGACCACGCTGGGCGGAGGTCATCAACGAGTTTATCGAGGAGATTACAGAATTGGGGCCGAGTCCGCTGAATCACAAAAAGCAGGCGAAGAAATAGAAAATCATGGAAGCGACACTCAAAGAGCTTAAGAAAAACCGTGCCACCTTCTGCCTCGAATGCGGTAAATGCACTGCCGTATGTCCCATTTCAAAATCCAACAGCGATTATTCGCCCCGGCGGTTGGTCGCCGAAGGTCTTTTTTACGGATTCGATGAGTTGGTGAGCAATCGTCTCTTGTGGTCCTGCCTCACCTGCCAGCTCTGCTCGGAGCGCTGCCCGGTCGATGTTAAATATTCTGAATATATGCGTGATATCAGGGCTACCGCATACCGTCTCGGCGAATGGGGTAATCCGTCACATGGCGGCGCCCTGCACCACATCATGGAGCTGGCCGCCTCGCCGAAGCTGAAACAGAATCGCACCGGCTGGATCAGTCCATCAGGTCAGTCTAATAACGGATTGAAAGTAAAGAAAAAGGGGGATGTGCTTTATTTCGTTGGCTGTCTGCCATACTATCAGGATTTCTTCGCCAGGGATTTCGATTTCTCGCCGATCTCCATCGCACAGGATACAGTCAAGATTTTAAACCACATAGGTATCGAACCTGTTGTGATGGACAACGAGCGGTGCTGCGGTCACGATTTGTACTGGCTTGGCCAACTGGCGCAGTTTGATGAACTGAGCAAGCTGAACATGAAGGAGATAGAGAAAACCGGCGCCAAAACGGTGGTTACCGCCTGCGCGGAATGTGCGCTATCGCTGAAAAAACTTTATCCCGAAAGATCCGGCGAAATCTCCTTTGAGGTTAAGCATATCAGCGAGATGGTGGCGGAAAATATCCAGAGGTTCAAATTCGATCGTCTCGATATGGAAATCACTTTCCAGGACCCTTGCCGTCTGGGAAGATATATGGGCGTTTATGATCAACCCCGGGAAACCATTTCGTCGATACCGGGGATAGAATTTCGGGAGATGGCTCATAACAAGAATGGCGCCATCTGCTGCGGCACCACCAACTGGATGAATTGCGATGCCACCTCAAAGCAGATCCAGTACCGCAGGCTGAGCGAGGCCAAATCTACCGGCGCTCGCACACTGGTAACGGCCTGCCCGAAATGCCAGATTCATTTTCGATGCTCCGAATGCGGCGGGGATTCCCAGAAGGTGGATATTGAATTAACCGATTATGTGAATTTAGTGGCTAAGGCCCTCAAGGATTGATAATTTCGGAATAAGTTCGCTTCAGATATGTGGAGAGATAGAAATGGCAAGTGAATCGAAAAAACCCGGAGAATTGCGCATCGGCGTTTTCGTCTGTGAATGCGGCCTCAATATCGCCGGCACGGTGGATTGCACCGCGGTCAGCAAGTATTATGAGACCTTAGACGATGTTGTGGCCGTCATTCAGAACAAATATACCTGCGCCGATCCGGGACAAAACGAGATCAAGAAAGCGATCGGGGAACATAAGCTCAATCGCGTGGTGGTGGCATCCTGTACGCCCAAGATCCATGAGCCGACGTTCAGGCAGTGCGTGGCCGATGCCGGATTGAATCCCTACCTTTTCGAGATGGTTAATATCCGGGAGCATTGCAGCTGGGTTCACCAGAGTGAAAAGGAAGCGGCCACCGAAAAGGCGAAGGATCTCGTTCGCAGCGGCGTGGCCAGGGCACGCGTGCTGGAGCCACAGGTCGAGACGGAGGTTCCGGTAACGAAAGCGGCGCTGGTTATCGGAGGCGGAGTAGCGGGTATCCAGGCGGCGCTGGATCTGGCCGATGGCGGGCACAAAGTCTATCTGGTTGAAAAAGAACCCACCGTCGGCGGGATCATGGCGGCTCTGGATAAGACATACCCGACCATGGATTGCTCCATATGAATACTCGGGCCGAAAATGATGGATGTCGGTCGACATCCCAACGTCGAAATGATGACCTACAGCGAGGTCGAATCGGTCGCCGGGTTCGTGGGCAATTTCAATGTCACGATTCGTAAGAAGGCTCGTTATGTAAATCCTTCCGAATGCACCTCCTGTGCAGAATGCGCCAACATCTGCCCGGTGGCGGTGCCTGATGAATACCAGCAGGGATTCTCATCCCGCAAAGCGATCTACATTCCGTTCCCCCAGGCGGTACCGTCTTCTTATATCCTGGATATGAAAAACTGCCTTGGCAATAATCCCATTGCCTGCGGCAAATGCGCCGATGTCTGCGAGAAGAAATGTATCGATTACGACGACCAGGACGAACTGGTGAATATCGAGGTGGGAGTTGTAATCGTGGCCACCGGTATGGATGTCTACGATCCGACCGAATACGATGAATACGGTTACACCCGTTACGAAAATGTTATAACCAGCATGGAGTTTGAACGATTGATCTGCGCCGGCGGTCCCACCGACGGTCACTTCATTCGTCCCACCGATCGCAAGATCCCGCAATCGATAGGGTTTATACAATGTGTCGGTTCCCGTTCCCGCGATGGTCGCGGCAATCCCTACTGCAGTAATATCTGTTGCATGAATACGATCAAGGACACCCTTTTGCTTTCAGATCACTATCCCGGTATCGAGGCCAGGGTATTCTATATGGATATCCGCTCTTTCGGCAAGGGTTTCGAGGATCTCTATATGCGCAGCAAGGAGGAGGGAGTCAAATATATTAGAGGTATCCCCGGGGAAGTGGTCGAAGATCCCGAAACAAATAATATAGTCCTGACGGTTGAAAACACCACCACCGGTAAACTCGAAAAGCACGAGCTGGAGATGCTGGTTCTCGCCCAGGGAGTTATCCCGCGGCAGGACGGTGATCAGATCAGGAAACTTCTGACCCTGTCGACTACATCCGACGGCTTCATAATGGAATCACACCCCAAGCTAAAACCGGTGGATGCACCGACAAGAGGCGTTTATATAGCAGGTTGCGTGGAGTCACCTAAGGACGTCAAAGACAGCGTTACCCAGGCCAGTGCCGCCGCCGCCCGGGCCAGTATTCTGCTTAATGCAGGCAAAACCAGCGTGGAGGCCATCACATCGCAAATCGATGGCGAAAAGTGCAACTATTGTGGGCTTTGCGTGAGAGTGTGTCCCTATAATGCTATTCTTTCATCGGATAAAAAGGCCAAGAAACTGCCGCTCGTCATTCAGGCCGCCTGTGCCGGGTGTGGGGCCTGCGCGGCGGAATGTCCGCAGGATGCAATCATCATGAGGCACTTTACCGACGAGCAGATCATGGCCCAGGTCGAGGCTATCCTAGCAGTGGAGCCCCACAAACACCTGTTGACTTTCGCCTGCAACTGGTGCAGTTACGCCGGCGGCGATATGGCCGGGACCTCGAGATTGCAATATCCCGCAACCTGCAGATTGATAAGGACCATGTGTTCCGGGAGAGTCGATGAGAAATTCGTGATTCACGCCTTCAAACTGGGGGCGCCGATGGTTCTTGTATCCGGCTGTCATTTTGCCGACTGCCATTATATCGACGCCGTGCACTGGACCCAGAAACGGATGGATAAGCTCTGGAATAAACTGGACAAGCTTGGTATACGTGATGACCGGCTGCAACTCGAGTGGATATCCGCCGCCGAGGGGCAGAAGTTCGCCAGGGTCATGCGCGATCTCGAAAACATGGTAAAAGCAGTCACAAAAGAGGAGATCGAATACACTGTGAAGGTCCTTAAAGAGGAAGAGGCAAAAGAGAAAAAGAAGAAAAAGGCGGTGGAGACGGGTGCGGAGGTGAATGTCTGATGGCTGCCAGAGAGACCAGATTCAAATGTCTTCATTGCGGGCATGAATACATGGGCACCTACGACCCCAATAATGTCACTGAGCGGACATGCCCGCAGTGCCGCTCGAACAGCGTTCGCCGGCTGCCTGTGCAGAAACAGAAAAAGTAAGACCTTGGAATTATGGCGCTGTTGGCTCTCCGCAGTCGACAGCTTCATTACTGCTTGCCAAAAGTGTCGACCTCGGAGGGTCGACACCACGGTCAATCACTAATTGATGTATTAGGAAAATGGGAAGATTAACATTTTATGGTGCCATCGGCACCACAACCGGTTCCAGATTTCTACTGGAACTGCACGGCAAGAAGACGCTGGTTGATTGCGGGATGTTTCAAGGGCGAAAAGCGAACCGATTGAAAAACTGGGATGAGTTTCCGGTACGGCCATCGGAGATCGACAGGATTCTTCTGACCCATGCGCATATCGATCATTCCGGATATCTCCCACGCCTGTGCAAGGAAGGGTTTTCGGGCCCCATACATTGCACTCATGCCACCAACGATCTTTGTGAAATCCTCTTAAAAGACAGTGCTCATATTCAAGAAGAAGACGCATATTGGGCGAATAAAAAAGGTTATTCCAAACATAAACAGGCGCAGCCTCTTTACACCGTAAAAGACGCCAAGAAATCTCTATCGCTTTTTGCCCCGTTACATTATGGCGAGAATCTTTACGCTGACGATAAGGTGCGATTCAAATTCAAAGACGCCGGTCATATCCTGGGTTCCGCCCTGATCGATATTAAAACAGGCGACGGCAAACAAAGCAGAAAGATTCTTTTCAGCGGAGATATCGGCAGACCCGATAAACAGCTCTTGAGAGACCCCGTTCAGGTTTTCAATGTTGATTACCTGATCCTTGAATCCACATACGGGGAAAGATTGCACGATGATGTTTCGCCGATCGACGAGCTCGCAAGAGTGATCCGGGAAAGTGCGGAAAGAGGCGGTGTACTGGTGATTCCATCGTTTGCCGTGGGACGAACCCAGACACTTCTATACTTGATCAGGGAGCTGGAGGAACAGGGAAGAATTCCTTCCGTGCCCGTTTATGTCGATTCCCCTATGGCCATTGATACCACCGACATTTTCAAAAACAGGATTTCAGATTTTGATATAACCAGCAGGGTGCTGGCCCTGAAAGGGGTGAAAATATTTCATCCTGAGCAACTTCGTCTCTGCAAAACGAGGGAGCAATCGAAAAATATAAATAAAAGGGAAAGCCAGGCTATAATCATCTCCGCCAGCGGCATGGTCACCGGAGGCCGGATTCTTCATCATATGGTGCAACGTCTACCGCAACCCGAAAATACGATAATGTTCATCGGCTATCAGGTTTCCGGCACCCGGGGGCGGACGATTCTCGAGGGCCAACCGTCGGTGAAAATCCATGGTCGTCAGATTCCTATTAAGGCAAAGGTGGAGAAGATATCGGGATTCTCGGGCCATGCCGATTATAATGAGATACTGGCCTGGCTCCTGGGTTTCGACAGGCCGCCGCAGAAAACTTTTATCGTCCACGGAGAGCCGGAGGCTTCGAAATCGCTGGCGGGGAAGATCCGGGATAAGCTCGGCTGGGAGGTTGTTATACCGGGGTTCGGGGATAGTTTCGACCTTGAGATTTAATTGTTTGCCTTACTACTTTTCGAAGACGGTCATTATAGGCAAAAAAATCCATTAACGCCGATTTTCGGGAACTCGATTTCCTTTCGAGGAGTATCATACAAGAGACCTGCAGGCAGGTTTTTTTATTGCAGACACGAAAGGATGACTTCCAGGAGGATGTTGGTGAATTTTGAATTGTATCTTTCCGCCGCATTCATTTTGTTGATTGCGATAGGCTGCGCGTCGACAACGAAATTACAGAAACAAGAGATCTGGGCCGATCTCGAGGTCAGAGTATATGAAGTTTACGGAATGAATTGTCCCGGCTGTCACGGCGGTGTGGAGAAACTCGTTAATAAAATCCCGGCAGTCTACGATTCGGAGGCCAACTGGGAGGAAAACAAACTGAGAGTGGCGGTACATCCGAATTCGACGCTCGATGACGAGGAGATTTTAGATGCTATCCGCCGGGCGAACTTCACCAGCGGCGAAAGGATAATGTAGTCATCTCATAACTGCAGTAAAGAATGAGAACATACTTACTTATCATACTGACTGTTGCGATCGCGCTGAATATATCTCCCGATCTCGTCCAAGCCTCCGGAATAAGCGTCGACGCGGGCCTGACCCCGTCGGAAGACCGATGGATATTCCGGCTGCAGACGAGATATATGCATTCGACCGCACAAGCCCCGGGGATGAACAGCGAAATGACGATGTATGTCGTCCCGGTGGTCGCCGTTTACGGGTTGCGCAATTATCTGACGTTGATGGCGAGGCAGACAATAGTCAGCCGGGAGATGTCGATGTCGGGTTCGAGCCAACGGGAAAACGGTTTCGGCGATTTCTTTTTTCTGATGAAATACAAGGCCTTCAGGGTGAATACGCCTGATTATACATTGGGCATCTCTCCTACCATCGGGATATCCGTTCCCACGGGAAAGCAGGCTTTTACTTCCGAAACCTGGGATCTGCGCATCGGCGTATATGTCTCAGGCCGACGAGGGCGCTGGGGGACGGACCTGAATATAGCCTATCGGCCGAACGGATTCGCGGGTGATCGCGAGGACAATATCGAAACGGGCGATGAGTTTTCGGCTGACTGGGCAGGGGCGTATCAGTTCAGTTATAATTCGACTTCGGAAACAACCCTGGCTCCTGTCCTGGAGCTTTCGTTCAGGCGGGTCATGCCTGATGCATCGAATGGTATTGAGATTACCGATACGGGTGAGAGGTTGTTTCATATATCGCCTGGGGCGAAGCTGTCCACCTCTTCGGTAATAGGAGAAACACTCATCCGGATACCGGTCTGGCAGAATCAGGTCGGCAACCAGCTAAAAAAAGAGATCGGTTTTATTGCCGGGATCAGACTCCTTTTCTAACCAAGATTATTAGGTGTTTTGAATTCCCTATCAGTCTGATAGTTTCCGAAGCATCACCACCAGATCTGCCGGCCGTCCTCCATGCTGAAGATCCGTTCCTCCTTATCAGAATCGGCTGCCACCAGCCAGTACAGACATCCGGCGGGGACGTCATCGATTATTATGGGCTTATCTTCGGCGACAGATTTCCCCAATGTCTGCCAGCCATCGCTCCAGTAAAACAATTCATACTCCTGTCCGGCGGTCAGGAACGTTTTCAGGATACCGTCGGTCGAGATCTCCTGTTTGCGTCGGGTGGTTGAGGCCAATTGGATCGATATCTTATTCAGATCATCGGACTCTAATTCCCCGACGATACCGTCGAGATCGAGAATGAATGGCGATCCGAACGGTATGATTTCCTCGTTGATATATAGCGCCGGTAGATAGGCTATATCCCTGCCCATGTCGGTGAAGGTCGCCGAGCCGTTTTCGATTCTCCCCCAATGGATCGGTTTCCACTCGCCGGAGTTGAATACGCATAGATAAGCAATATCAACCGAGTCCGGAATTTCTCGTTTGAATTCCACCGTAACATCGCTGACATCGGTATAATCCGCAGTTACATCCTTAAAACTCTTGCGGGCCAGCCACCGTGGTATCTTCTCCTGTTTCCTTTCCTGAAAAACGAGGTTTTCCATTTGTTTGCTGAACGTCTTGCGATATACCTTACCCAGTTTATTGGCCAGGCGATACTGGCCGGGGTTACTTTCGGCTCCCATAAACGGAATCACTCTACCGTCGGGCGTGACGATGGCATTCCAGGCATGGTTATTCCCGGTGTTGGCCCAGTAGGGCGTATAGTCGCTGGTGACCGCCAGGCCGTTGGCCCGCATGGCGTAGATGGCCAGGTTGGTCATATCCTCGCATCGTCCCAGTTTGTTCTCGAGCATCTCCGATAACCCCTGGTCGGTGGGATGATAGTAAAATCGGGGATCGAATCCAAACCATGACTTAACGTCGTCATTGATCAGCGCCGCCGCTTCAATCGGATCGGACGGTTCGGTCATCTTTGTAGCTATATCTTTATATTTTTCCAAAAAAGTCTCGCGCCAATCTTCTAAGGGCTCATTGCTGCCGCGATACGGTAGTATATATTCGCAGAATTGATCAAATGAAAAATTCTTTGACCACGGTCTCTGACGCCAGGCTTCAAAGGCGAAATCTATCTGGTTGATCAAAAAATCGGCTGTGATGGTATTGAAATCGTATATCATCTCCTTCTTTTCAAAATCGAGTTCCCCGTGCCTCGATTCCAATGTGTCAACCGCCTCCCTCAAGGCGTCGTAATCGGGATAATCAAGCACATTGAAATTGACTTTTGCGCCTACCGAGTCGATCAGATCGTATATTACATAGCCGTGACCTTCCATATTGGATATCAGGTAATATG
>CBDVBL010000007.1:0-15796 GCA_965372205.1 uncultured bacterium | reverse complement strand
ATTCACTACTTATATAAAAATAACCGGCCGCTGCCCAAAACGGTTTCAGGTATAACCAAATCAGTGGAATCGGGGAAAATAAGAAAGGGCCGACCATAGGGTCGACCCTGTAAATCAACCATAGATTGGATCATTCGTTGAATGACTGGTCATGAAACTTAATAACTTCCTTCAGTCTTTCGGCTACGAACGTCGAGTGGTCGGGGTGGAAAATATCTTCGAACCCGGAGTATATTTCAAAATGATCTATGGCAGCACCTGCCAAATCAGCGAATGCCTGGGCCTGGTATTGCAAAAGCAGGTCGTCCTCCTCGCCGCAGTCGATATAGAGATCGGTATTATCGTAAACGGCGCCATAACCTGCGGCGAACAACGTAGTAACATCGTGAGCCATCCAGAATGCCCAGAGCGAGTCCACCAACTGCCCGTTGACATCGAACGGCAGATCGACATGCCCTGCAAAGCCGGGGACAGTGAAAGCATGAGCGTAGGTCGTATCATCAGGATCGGCAGGATCGGGGGGGGTGAAAGCGGCTCCCATGGCAAACATCATATTTGTGAGGTCCTTACCGGCGCCCGGCGCTACGGAATAGAAGGAAGACAGATCTCCCGGAATGAAACCGTTCTCCGCCAGCATGGCCGGCATAAGCGTCAACAGGCCAAGCGCGAAGGGATTTGATTCATCCGGATAGGCGCCCATGAAGGCAAGATGACCCGACATGGAAGAAACCGAGCCGAACAGGTCGTTTCTCAGCATGCCTATCTTGACAGCGCCATAGCCTCCCATGGAATGCCCGGCTATGCCTCTTTGCTGTCTATCCGTTATGGTGTGAAAAACAGAATCTATTAAGGACACGACCTCATCGGTGATATAATCCTGGAAAAGTCCCGCAAACGACTGTGAGCTATCCGAACTATAGGAATTAGTGTAGAAGCTTCCTCCCAGCTTATTGGAAGCGTCGGGTGTTACTATGATCATGGGCTCGATCTGGCCGGTGTTGACCAGTTTATCAACGGTCTCTCCTAATCCGAATAACCCTCTGAAATAAGTATGATCTCCGCCGTATCCATGCAGGAGATACAAAACCGGATAATCTATAAAGGTAGTGTCCGGAAGTACGATTGTCGTATCAGGGGGATCATCACCAGAGATTGTGGTGTCGCCCGGCGTAATAGATTCATACCTCGGGAATCCGGGAGGCGTATAGACCAGCACGTCACGCCCCGGGTTGCTGAGCATGATATCCCCGGAAATGGCCTCGGAATCGAATGCCAGGGACCAGTAAAGACCGTGGGGAACGTCGGTGGGATCAAGAGGATTATCTCTTTTCGAACATTGAATGAGTGCCGGCACAAGCGCCGCAATCAGCAATAATATTGTCAATCTTTTCATCGTGGTTCTCCCCTCTAAAACCTGTAAGTAATTGAGACGTGAGAGGCAAACAGCGTACTCTCAAACAGACCGGGATAATTATCAAATGCCCCGTCTCCGTTAACATCGTCCAGGGTGGTAATGTCCCGATCGGCGAAGCTGATATATTCGAAATTGTAAGACAGCTCAAAGTCGCTGAAGCTCAAAGCAGCTCCGATATTGAACGAGCTCTTATCGCCGAGATCAGGGATCAGGGGAGAAAACGTCCCGTCGGGAATCGGGCTTGGATCGAGATAATACCCGAATAGCAAGGCCAGGGGATCCGCCAATTGGTATTCACCTCCGGCGGAAAACCGCACTGTATTATCCCAGTTCAACATTAAGGGAGTATCTTCGGCCGGCTGGCCCGAGGGATCCGAGCCATCCATTTCGATCAAGATCGAATCCAGAGAAGACCATTGAGTATAGACGACTTCGCCCGTTAAGGTCAGTTTCTCTATCGGTTTAACCGCCAGCCCGAATCCTATATCGGCCGGCGTCTTAATTTCTGCCTTGCCGTCAAGAGTGGCCACGTGATTATCGGCGGCGAAGAGGAAAAGTATCTGCTGTCTTTCGGCTTCCGTTACAGCGCGGCTAAGAAGCGAATTTTTTAGATCCTCGTTATCAAAAGTATAGAGTTCTTGAGTTGCGGTTCCTTCCAGCTTCAGCGTAGTGCCGGTCTTGCCCGAAATCCCGAACTGAATTTTATCCGAGAGCTTGTAAAGTAATCCGAAATTTGCGCCGAAACCCCATCCATCGCCTTCAAGTTCAGTGTCGATCAGGAGATATTCATGAGGAATCGGGATGCCGGATGGTTTAAGAAAGGTTTTCTGAAACGTTACGCTTCCCCTCTGCATCGATAATCCCGCTCCCAAACTCAGCTTATCATCCATGAATGATCTGGCAATGGTTGGATGAAAGTCGATTACCGTCAGTAATGCCTTATGATCGTACCAGGGGTATGGATTTCTGATATCCATGGCAGGTGTGGGATTATATATATCCCATTCACTGGCGAGACCCACCGGCACGAATATCGCAAGACCCACCGTATATTCTTTGAACCCCTCGAATTTGATAAAACCGGAAACATCAGGAATAAATGTTGTCTTATCATTGGGGTATCGTGTCAGACCGTTCCGGTATCCGACATCGAGATCTCCATAAGTGATCTGCGGCGTATACTGAATCCTGGGGGATATGGCCACCAGCATGGCATTAAATTCAGATTCCTCAAGTTGTGTGAGCCCCGCAGGATTCCAGTATGCGGCGCTCCAGTCATCAGCCAGACCTCTGAAAGCCCCACCCATTCCAATAGCTCTGGAACCAACCCCGGAAAGGGCGTAGCCGCCAGCCACGGCTCCCTCCGCAAGAAGGACCAATGCCGCAAGGACTACCAAAAAGATTAACCGTGGCGAAGAACCGAATCTTGCCCGCGCTGGCATGGATAAGGCTCTTGCGATTTTCTTAGCCATTTGCGTCTCCTGACATTATGTTTTTGCCTCCGTTATCGATTGTCTTTTCATCCTTATCCCCCAATCCATTTATCTTCAGGACATTCAAATAAATCACTTTTGGGCCATTTCGGCCAGATATTTTTTGGCTTCGCTTTTGTATTTTTCATCAAGCGGACGCTGCGATGGCAATTCCAAGGCTTTTTCGAATTCCATCCTGGCAGCATCTTTGTCCTTGCATCTGAGGTAGGTTATCCCCATTTCGAGGCGATGATTGACATATTCCGGTTTCAGGGCTACAGCTTTTTTCATGAAGGATAGGGCATCCTTTTTGTTGGCGGCGCCGAGACCCATGGGCAGGCGCAAAATCTTGGGTTTTTTCCCCACCTCGCGATGCCATCGTCCGAGTACATGCCAGGCGCCATCATGAAGCGAATCGAGCTCAAGAGCCCGCCGTGCTTCTCTTCTCACCTGCTTGGCCAGGCTCGCGGACTTGAATATCCCCTTGAACAAGGCGATCTTACCCAGGGCGCGTGCCAGCTGGAAATGCGCATCTGCATCGGTCTCATTCAACTTCAGAGCCCGTTTTTCAACGTCTCTCGCCTCCTCGTAGATTGCCAGTTGAGAATCCTCCGGCGTTGTCTCCCCCAGCAGGTTAAGACTTCTCCCCAGCTTCCAGTATGATTCAAATCTATTGCTGTCAAGCGTGCAGGCTTCACGGTAGTATGATATCGATCCAGCGTAATCATGTAAATCGTAGAGACTATCCCCCAAGGCGAGAGAACCTTCCGGCGCCTGCGCCGCCGCGGAACTTCCCCCGATCAAGACAAATAGAACTAACAGGCACCTTAGCCTAAACATACGTCTTTCCTTTCGAGCCATGTCTTCAAACATGCTACACGGAGCCCGATCCTCCCTGATGCAAATCGACGGGCAAGTTACAAAAATCCTCCACCGGTGTCAATAGATGTATAGGCACTAAGATTCTTCAGGGGTCATATTCGATGAGGAATTATCTCAATGCTTTCTCCGAGCATCAAGCCATTCGCATAACTCACGTTCTTTTATCTGGGATAAAAATTTCTTCCTCTGTAAGGGTCATTAATTTTTGCGGTTACAACTTTCAAGAATTATCGCAGGTTTAATCCTTGACTTTTCACCTCCATGGCGACTTTATGATGTCGTCTGAAATTTAATGGGTGCGGATGTCCTGCAGTTCGATGTCCTCCACCGAAACGATAAATAGAATCACGACTTTATTGTAATGCCCGCTATGGCGCGCAGTCGATGAAGGATAAATGTCTTAAAACGGCACTGGAAACCGTTCTTCATGACAACGAAACATTATGGAAATTGAATCTACTCCTTCTCCCGAAACTGTCTGGGGAGAGGTATTAGAAATCCTGAAATCCGAAATCCCACTACAGAGTTTCAACACCAGGGTTAAGCCGACAGCGGGAACTTTTTTGGATAAAGATATCTTAGAGGTCTCGGTTCCCAACAAATTTACCTCCAATTGGATTGAGGAAAAATTCAGCAACGTTATCGGCGGAGCAGTCTTAACCCACCTCGGCTCAGCCAGGGAAGTGAAGTTTATCATAAGTTCTAAAGTCGATGATTCTGGCGATAATGGGGGCTCGAGACCGGTTCAGAAATCTCTACAGCCAAAGGTGGCTTCCTCCAGAACTGATCTCAATTCTCGATATGCTTTCGACAGCTTTGTAGTCGGCGATTCAAACAGGTTCGCCCGGGCCGCTGCCATGGCCGTAGCGGAGGCCCCCATGCAGACCAAGTATAACCCTCTCTACATATACGGTGGCGTCGGGCTCGGCAAAACCCATCTCTTGCAGGCCATCGGGAACCTCGCGCACGAGAAATATTCAACCCTCAAGGTACTCTACGTAACCTCCGAAAAGTTCACCAATGATTTCATCGAAGCTATAACTCGCACCAGAACATCTGAATTCGCCAAATTTTACAGAGGCGTGGACCTGTTGCTGCTCGACGACATTCAATTCCTAACGGGAAAAGAAGCTACACAAGAGCAATTCTTCCATACCTTCAATGCCTTATACCAGGCAGGGAAGCAGATCGTGCTGACCTCAGATCGTACTCCGCGAGAGATCAAAGGTCTTGAGGAGCGGCTCCTGTCCCGTTTCCAGTGCGGCCTGGTAACTGATATCCAGCCACCCGATCTGGAGACCAGAATAGCAATCCTGGCCCAGATGGTGGAATCAGAAAAACTCTCTATTCCCTACGATGTCATAACCTATATTGCTGACAACATCACTAAAAACATCAGAGAGCTGGAAGGATCCATAATCAGGCTATTGGCTTATGGCTCGCTAACGCGCAAGGAGATCGACGCTAATTTGGCCTATGATGTGTTGAAAAACTCATTCACAAACGATCATATCATAACAATCGATTCGATTACGAAGGCAGTCTGCCAGCATTTCAACCTTCAGCCGGATCAACTGAGATCCAAAAGAAAGACCGCTGATCTTGTCAGGGCGAGGCAGATAGCTATGTTTCTATGCCGCAAATATATATCGATTTCCCTTAAGGCTATAGGCGAGAAATTCGGCGGCCGGGATCACTCTACCGTCATTCATGCGTTGACCAGTATAGAGGAGGGAATGAAGATCGATATGAGCATTAAGTCTGACCTCGATAAGGTAGACTGTTCCCTCAAGCCACGATAAACATATTATTCCCCGACATAAGATCTTATAAGCAGAGCACGCCTGCGCCATTAGAGCGCCTTTCACGATATTTAAAATATTGCCCTTTACAAATCCTTCGAGGCGCGGGGTCTTGCCCGTTTATAACTTGTTAAATACAGTAAGCTATTTGTTGATAATTTGCTGATCGACATTCGATTATCTACGGCATCCCCGGCATCCCTGCCGAGAGTTTTATTTTTGTTGACACGTTTATCCCTTCATAATACTATTCCACCTGCCCTGGATTGGCAGATCCCGCCGCACGGCGGTAGATTAAGGGGTCGGGTTGGAAGCTTATTAACATTTCAACGCCCTTTAATATGAGTAATATATTAAAATTAGATAATAGAAAGACACCAAACAAGGAAGGCACAGCGGCAAAAGGCTCGGTCCCCGACGATCAGATCTACATCACGGCGGCGACTTTTTAGAGGAGGGTATGATGAAATTCAAAACGGACAGGGCGAATCTACATCAGGCAGCGTCGAAGCTTCTCAGCATCGTACCGCCGAAAACTACTCTGCCCATCCTATCGAATATACTCTTTGAGTTAGACAAGGATAAACTCTCTCTCAAGGTGACCGATCTGGACGTTTCTATGACCGCGACTGTTACCGTAGAGGCTCAGAAATCGGGGTCTATCGCGGTGCCGGCGAAAGTATTCTCTGAGATAATCAGGGAATTGCCGGATTTTGGGCTTGAGGTTTCCAGTTTTGAGAATAGAATGGAGATAAAATGCGGTTCAGGCGTCTATAAAATGTCGGGCTTTCCGCCGGATGATTTCCCCAAGCTACCGGATATTCACACGGCGCGACAGATTAAGATGAATGGAGCGGTGCTGACCCGCATGATAAAAAAAGTGCTCTTTGCGGTGTCTCGCGATGAGACCAGGCCTGCTCTAAATGGTGTTTTCTGGCACGAATCCGAAGAGGGATTAAACCTGGTAGCAACGGATGGTCATCGGCTGTCGAAGGTGGTTCGCTCCGACCTCAAAATCGGGGGCTACTCTAAGGATATCATTGTACCGCCGAAAGTGCTTGATAATCTTGTAAAATTGATGGGGGACGAACCGGGCGAGGTGGGAGTCATTATTAACGAAAGTTCAATCGTTTTCGTTCTGGAGAACGAGATTCTGACATCGAGGCTTCTGGAGGGACCATATCCGAATTATGATCAGGTAATACCGAAAGACAATAATAAGATCCTGACGGTTGACAGGGAGATTTTGAATGCAGCTGTCAGGCGCGTGGCCATCTTGTCTAATTCTCTCACCCACCAAGTTAAGTTTTCTCTGAAGACGGATGAACTGGAGCTTCTGGCGACAAATTTCGATTTTGGGGGTGAGGCTAAGGAAAAGCTGGCCGTCAGCTATAAGTTTGAGGATATGGAGATCGGCTACAACGCCAACTATGTCCTCGAGATCCTCAAGCATTTGGATGGCGAGGAAGGCGTATTTGAACTAAATACACCGACAACAGCAGCCATTGTCAAGTCGGCAAAAAAGGAAGAAAACGAGGAGTATTTCTTCTTAGTAATGCCACTGAGATTGCTTGATTAGCTTCCCCCGGCCAGTTGATATTTAGATCTTCCGAATTTTCTTAAGCGATCACTGCAATATAGAGCACACCGATTTTGAATCAAGTTAACGCGCACAGGATTAACACAGAGACTAATATCAATTGCTTTAAGCTTGCTTTCATATGCAGGTCGGGTATCTTTAGCAGGTGCGGTAATGAAGAGGACGGGTTGTGGCTTAGATGCTGCCTTCTTCGATAATTCTATCCATAAGGTGGCAGAAAGACAGATTTAAAGCATGTTTCTGGCAATAGATATCGGCAACACCACTACCATGATTGGCTTTTTCGAGGGCAGCGAGCTTAAGGGTTCATTCAGGATAGCGTCCTCCCACGCCGTTACCGCTGACGAGAGCGGGATCCGGATCCATCAGCTTTTGCAGTTCCATGCCGGTAAGGACAATACCGTAAGCAAGATCGGCCTCTGTTCCGTTGTGCCGACACTAACTCAGATATATCTATCCATGGCCGGGAAATATTTCGGTATGGAGCCGATGGTACTTACTCACAGAACCGATCTCGGTTTTAAGATTCTCTATGATGATCCCCGTCAGGTGGGCACCGATCGGCTGGCCAACGCTGCCGCCGTGAGGGCCGTTTACGGTTACCCGGCCATTATCGTGGATCTGGGCACCGCCACCACCTACGATATTATCGACTCTGATGGCAATTACGCCGGCGGGCTGATTGCGCCGGGTGTCTGGACGTCGGCTGCTAATCTATTCAAAAGGGCATCGCGGCTATTTCCGGTTAAACTCGAAAAACCGGATAGATTTATTGGTACCGATACGGCCAATTCGATAAAGTCCGGTATTTACCACGGTTTTATAGGGCAGATGGAGTATATTGTGAACCGGATCAAGAAAGAACAGGGCTTTACCAAATGCAGGGTCATTGCTACGGGAGGCTACGCCGACATATTTCTGGACGAAACACAACCGATAGAAACGGTAGATACCGAGTTGACCCTTAAAGGGCTGCAGATAGTCTTTGGTAACTGAAGCGTTCCGATAATATCTCGGAGAAACTTATAGAATTCTCTTGCCGCAAAGCAACGGCGGCCTTACTTTGGTGGTGGAGGGAGCTCCGGCAACGGTGTCTGGAGAGTTTTGACAAATGAAAGCTGACCAATACAAGATAGATAGAAGCTCCTGGGACGAGATACATATCGATGGCTGGTTTAAGGCCCTTATCCCCCCGAATTGGGAGGTGGAGGAGGACGAGGAGGTTATTGTATTCGATCCCTCCGGTTTCGGCGAGGTCAGCATCAACCTGTTCACCAACGTTGGCCGGAATAGCAAAAAGCAAAAAGCCTCGGACATGATATCGGATTGGGCCGAGGAGCTCAGCCTGCTGAATGGCTACGAGGTTTCCGTATTCAAACGTACTCGCAGCCTGTTGATTACCTCGACCGAGTTCGTCTCCGACGAGCCCGAGGGTGAGATTGTCTACTGGCGGATTTTTCCTGTTATTGGCGAGAAAATCACCTTGGATGTAAGCTACAGCTGTCCGCTGGAAGACCGTGACCGCGAGGAAGCGGTCATTGAGGGAATAGTCGACTCGATAGAGCTGCTTGAACCGATGCGCCCTACGCGGGCCCGTCGACGGCACAGGAAAGCCGCGGGCGAGTAGCGAACGATTCACTCACCTCCCGATCAATCTTTTATTTTTTCTATGAAATCTTCCCTTGCGGGATAAAATATATCCAGCATCACGAATGATTCGTCGCCCAGACAGGTGGCCTCATGTTCGATGTTGGACGGCATGATACAGAAATCGCCTTTCTCGACAATCCGGCTTTCCTCTCCTATACGCATCTTAGCTTTACCAGCATACACCATCCCCATCTGCTGGTGGGGATGGGAATGTGCCTGGACATTTGAGCCCGGGGAGAGCTCGGTTAAGACCATCATCATTCCTTCTCCGTGCTGGCCGGTCAGGATGGTCGTCACCACACCCGGGGCGTGCGCGAAACGAGGCGCGCTGCCAGGATCGATAAAATATGAAAGATCGTGTTTAGTCATAATCAATCTCCTCGATATTCAATTCATTGAGATGTATACAGGATTGTCGAATAATATGTCAAGAATGCTATCCCATCCTGGCCTGATTCCAGAAGATCCGCCGCAGAGACTGAATCTCCGCAACGGATCTATTGCTGTCTAATAATAATGTATCGGGCTTATGCTACGGACTTGACGTCGTTGCCCCTGAACAGGAAGAACAGGGAGATACACAAGAGGGTGAATTGGAATTCCATGCCCATGCCCATATTGCCGGTGCCCATGTTGATCGAGTTCCAGCCATTCTTCATATGAACCATCAATATGGCACCGATCATAACGGGAGTGAAAAATAGTCCGCCCAGCCTGGTGGCCCAATCCGGCCCGAAACCGCCAAATAGAATCAGCAATGACCCGACTACCTCCACCATAGCGAGCATATAAATCATGAATACCGGCATGCCCATCATCTGCGCCATGCCTGCGGCGACAGGGAATTTTCCCAATCCGTGGTAAAGAAAAACACTGGCCAGGGCGATCCTCGGCAGCCAGTGGACGTGGGGGGAAACGCTTTTCAGGAAATTCATCGAGATCCTCCTTCTAACTGGTGTTTGGTTTTGACGTTATCCATAAACTATGATCATGGATATCTTGTTCCGGCCAATCGAGCCGGCGCCCCGAGTGATTTCTCTGAGAGTCATGGCTTGCCACGACCGCTATGAAATATGGCAGCCCCCCGGGATAGCCACCCGAGAACCGTCCTGTGATAGATGGTCAACAGCATGGCTCCGAAACTGCCGAATATAATCCAGGTTGGAATCTGGAGCTTGAAGCCGGCGAAGGCCAGAAGAAAATATCGTGGCAATCGCCCCACCGCCAACGCCAGAAGATATTTCCAGAGAGAATATTTCGAGGAAAAGACCATGAACTTGAATGGGAAAAAGGGTATGGGCGAGACGCCGGCGATGATCAAAGATATGAATGGTATCTTGTAAAACCAGTAATGGGCTCTCTTATAAAGGCGACGCGATTTATATTTGGTAGAATAAGAAAGGTTCAATATGGGAACGAAGAATTTATAATCGAGATAGGCGGCCACGAGAGTGCCGATTGTAGCCACGATGGATATGTGCCAGTAGCTGACGAATTTACCGTACCATACCAGAACAGGCTCATGTGGGAACAAGGAGATCGCGCAATTGGACGGTATCGAATAGAAGAATACTACCCAGAGGGGATTGATCTCCGGCTTGGCTATCATCATGAAAACCCCGACTGCGCCAATCAGAATCATAGCTGCTCCGAAAGCGTACGTCCTGGGAGTCATGGTATCGATAGGATATTCTTTATTTTCCGAGGGCAATCTTAAGCCTCCTTCACCGCCGCTATCAGATCCTGCATTGTCTTCTATTTATGGCATTAGGGCTTTCTGATTATCTTAGCAAAACAGCTTTGCGAGATATATCAATTGAACCACAGTTCAGTCTTATGAAGTATATCCCACTGGGGCAGCCATTACCTGAACGATCTTCGCCATTCCAAACAATCGAATTATTGATCGGACCGATATGGAATGATCTGATATTTCGTCCAAGAATATCAAATATATCGAGATTCGCAGAACCGGATATTTCGGCTCTTATAAATAGGGAGGAGTTGAAAGGATTGGGATAGGCTGTCAGTGAGAGATTATCAGGCACTGAGACTATTTCTTCATCTACACCCGTTGCAAGATGAGCGATGAAAATCCTCGTTTCGAGTTCAAAGCAATCGAACATGCCGAGCTTGACATAAAGGAGATTCATTCCGGCGCTGTCGATTTTTACAGACACCGGGTGACCGAGCCAGAATCCACATTCCTGCCAGTATTCATTTACTGACCCGGTCGGCATTATCGGCTCCGACCATGCGCCATCGATCCAATAACTAATCCATACTGCTGCATCACCCTGTAAATCATTAGGTCGACGGCTTATAAAATAAAGTTTATCACCATCCTCCGAAATGGATGGATCAGACTCATCATAATCGGAATTTATCTGTGGCGGCAAGGCTTCCGCCTCCTGCCATTGATTGTCTGTGAACCGACTACAATATATATCTCCGTTATAATTTCCGTATCGCAGGAAGTACAACTCTGAGCCGTCTACTGTCACCGACGGGCATGTTTCGTCAAGGTCGGTGTTTATTTCACCACCAAGGTTAACGGGCATGATCCAATCATTGCCGATACTTTCAGTCATCCAGATATCGTAGCCCCCGAATCCGCCGGGCCGATTCGACGTGAAATACAGCCTGCCTCCGTCGAATGCGATAAATGGCGAGGCGTCGTTATATCCCTCTACCGATAGGGAATCGGGCAAAAAAGGCTCGGGGTCGTAGGGAAAATCGAGGTCCAGCATCATGATGCGAAAAGTAGAGAAATCCCACAAAGGATAGGTTAAGAGAATTTCGTCGGGATCAGATGAAAAGCATGGTTCAAACTTCAATCCTGTTCCGGTTGGATCGAGAAATATTAATTCCGGGTTACCCCAATGTTCCTGTGCCGACACCGTAGAGATCATCGAAATAAGTAACATATAGAATATTTTCATATCACCTCCCCGATTAAGGCTATGGGAAAATTAATATATCAAACAGGAATGCGCAAGCGAAAATTCTACGGTTAGCGTATGCCCTCGTCCGCCGACCGCGCCCCTTTTACGTTTCCTTGACCGCGGCTATCAGGTCTTGCATCACTTTCTTGCCGTCGCCGAAAAGCATCAGGGTATTATCGGCGGCGAACAGCGGATTCGGTATGCCGGCGAAACCGGGACTTAAAGAGCGTTTGATGACGACGACCGTCCGGGCCTTATCGACATCCAGAATAGGCATACCGGCAATGGGGCTCTTGGGATCGGTGCGGGCCACCGGGTTGACCACGTCGTTGGCGCCCAGAACGATAGCAACGTCGGTCTGCTGGAAAGAGGGATTGATGGCATCCATCTCCTTGAGCTTATCGTAGGGGATGTCGGCTTCGGCCAGGAGGACATTCATGTGGCCGGGCATCCGTCCCGCGACGGGATGAATCGCGAACTCGACCTCTGCTCCACGCGATTCAAGCAGGTTGGCCAGATCGCGCACTGCATGCTGGGCCTGTGAGACGGCCATGCCGTAGCCGGGCGCAATCACGACACGCTGGGCATCCTCCAACAGCATCGCCACCTCCTCGGCGGAGGTCGCCTTGACGGTCCTGTAGACCTCGTCGGCATCGGGCGTCTCGGCTGTCGGTCCGAGCGAGCCAAAGAGCACATTGGCCAGCGACCGGTTCATCGCCTTGCACATTATATTGGATAATATCAAACCCGAGGCGCCGACGAGCGATCCGGCGATAATCAAAACGTTGTTATTGATTACGAACCCGGTGGCGGTTGCCGCCAGACCGGAATATGAATTCAGCAAAGCGATTACTACTGGCATATCGGCCCCGCCGATGGAGAAGGTGAGGATCACGCCCAACATGCCGGCAACACCCACCAGCACCCAGAACAGCAAGGTATTTCCGGGGTTGAGGACGACCATTACTCCCAATGCGATGGCGGCAATTGCGCACAGGGCCTTGAGTATGTTCATGCCGGGGAATCGATCTTTCCTGCTTAAAAGCATGAGGCCGATAAGAACCGCCGAGAGCATCATGATGATAGAAAGTATCGAGATACCCTGGCTGAGGCCGTACCAGATTCCGCCGGCCGTAACGGCGAGCGAAAAACCATATTTGATAAGCTTTTGCCAGAAGTGCAGTTTCCATTTAACCGCCAGGAACTCCGCCAGCTTTCCGAAGGCGACATAGCTGCCGAAGAAGGTCACCGATCCGATGATACCGGAGGCCACGGTGGCTATCTTCATCTGAGAATTGGCCTCCTGGCCGGCCATGCTGGACATAGCCGCTACCAGGGCCGCGCCGGCGACCATTACCGAGGCGCCGCCGCCGAACCCGTTAAAAAGGCCGACCATCTCCGGCATGGCAGTCATGGCCACGCGCATAGCCGCTACCGCGCCGATCAGCGCACCGATGGCCACGCCGATTATGATATATTGAAATTCGAGATTGCCGCTTAACAGGGTAACCACGATTGCAATCAGCATGCCTAAAGCGCCGGTGCGATTCCCGCGAACGGCGGTGCGCGGGTGAGACATCCATCTCAGGTCGAATATGAATAAAATAGCGGCTATCACGTATGCGATATTGATGAAACTTTGACTCAACATTACAGCCGCCCCTATTTTTTCTTCTTGAACATCTTCAGCATGCGGTCGGTAACTAAAAAGCCGCCTACGACGTTGATGGTGGCGAAGACGACGGCCACAAATGCCAGGATCTTGGAAAGCTGTGGATTCTGAATCTGACCTGCCAGCACCAGGGCGCCGATGATCGTGATCCCGGAAATAGCATTAGATCCCGACATCAAGGGCGTGTGCAACGTCGGCGGCACTTTGGCGATGACCTCGAACCCGACGAAAATTGCGAGGATGAAAATAGTGAGCGCTGTAACAAAAATATCCATCGAATCTATCTCCCTTTATCGAACCATAACCGTGTTATCGTCATCCATTCTTCTGCAAAAGAACGTTTCCGTTGCGTGTTACAATGGTTGTCTGAATGATCTCGTCGTTGGAATCAAGCTGCAGAGCGCCGTCCTTGACCAGAAGTGTCAGGAAATTAGTTATATTTTTTGAATACATCTGGCTGGCGTGGTAAGGAACTGAGGCAGGCAGGTTCACCGGCCCTGAGATTCTGACCCCGCCCTCAACGGTTGTCTCACCGGGTTTAGTCAACTCGCAGTTGCCGCCTCGCTCGGCTGCGAGATCGATGATTACCGAGCCGGGTTTCATACCCCTGACCATTTCGGCGGTTATCAACACCGGCGCCTTCTTACCGGGCACGGCGGCGGTCGTAATAACGACGTCGCTGTCGGCCACTACCTTTATCATCATCTCACGCTGTTTGCGAAGGAAATCCTCCCCCATTTCTTTAGCGTAACCGCTGGATGTCTCCGCGTCTTGGGTTTCCAGCTCTATTTCCACGAATTTTCCGCCCAGGCTTTCGACCTGTTCTTTAACTGCGGGTCTAACATCGTAGGCGCGTACGACCGCTCCAAGCCTCTTCGCCGAGGCTATCGCCATCAGGCCTGCGACACCTGCACCTACCACGAAGACATGAGCCGGTGCGATCGTTCCGGCGGCCGTCATCATCATGGGGAACATCCGGGGGAGAGCCTCGGCGGCCAATATTACTGCCTTATAACCGGCGATGGTTGCCATGGATGAAAGCGTATCCATGCCCTGAGCCCTGGTTATGCGAGGCATCAGCTCCATGGCGAAGGCGACAACCCCCTTATCGGCCAATAGCTTCAAGCTGTCCGGCGCACTTAAAGGCTCCATCATGCCAATTACCACCTGGCTTTCTTTCAGAAGGTTGAGATCAGCCATGCCTTCTTTAGGGTTGGCTCCCAGGCCGCGGACGTATAGAATAACATACGCCATTGCAAAGACTTCCGATCGATTCGAGACTACTTTTGCGCCCTTTTCCTCGTAAGCTGAGTCAGGGTATCCGGCTGCGGTGCCCGCTCCGGCCTCGATTACGACATCAAGCCCGGCTTTCTTGAGAGCGGCGATATTGGCCGGGACCAACGATACCCTGTTTTCCCCGGGGAATGTCTCTTTGACGACACCAGCGATCATAATCGAAATCCTTATCCTATCGTATTGCCTGATCTCCTCGCAGTGAGGCTCGGCATTGCCTGTTCATCCTGCAGGCCTTTTGAAAAACCTGACTTTGATTAAAGGAGTTCCGGCTCCAGAAAAACTAACTATTCCGAAACAAGATTGCTTAAATGTAATAACGACAGTAAATGTCAAGGTCATTTCTCACCATTATTTTGTGAAGACAGGGATCAATCTTTGAGTTCATTATGTTTTCCGACAAGCGAAATTTGGTTGCGCGTCCTTTTTACAAACCTTATATTGACCTGTATCGCGGATCAGAAAGAATCCGCGGCGGTAGCGAAATAGCTCCCATACGACACCTGTCCCCCCCGGGTTCTTAATGCACCGGCTGGCGGATATCGTCAGCGAGGGTGGGTAATTATATGCTTTGAAATTTTAAGCGACGGCCAAAGTTGTAGCGGGATGGATATTGCCTATCTGACGCTTAGATCCTAATTTCAATTAAGGAGGTTTTATGCCATTTACGGGAAACGAAAATCACGAAATGAGCCTTGATGAGGCTGCCAAGCTTACAAAAAATTACCGCGATTCAACGAGTGCGGGAACGATACTGGGCGGTTATTTCGGCAAGACCGCTCTTCTTGGCATCCTGAATCAAACGGGGTGTGTTGGTATGCGAATCTATAACGCCCTGCTCAGCGATGGAACGCCCACGTATGTTCTGGTCGGCGTTGATTCCCCGGGAGAGGATATGGAAGATGGCGAGATAGCGGAAATCATCTGGCCCTGTCCGCCAAACTGTCCGAAGGAAAGCGCGTTAGCCGGAACTGCAGGACCGGGGATGTCTTAAAGACTTATCGTAACTCGGGCCTGAGGCATTGAAAGAGAATGCAGAGATTACTCCTTGTTTTTTGGGGAGTTT
>CBDVBL010000006.1:0-16255 GCA_965372205.1 uncultured bacterium | reverse complement strand
GATTTGGGATTGGGGGCTTTCCACATGAAAATCAAGCTCACGAGGAAGAAAATCCATCCGCTTTTCCAGCCCGAGTTTTTCTAATAACATCGTCGCCCGGCTGCTACGCCCGTTAGATGAATTAGTATGTATGAGCATGGGAATCATTACATTTTCCAGAGCCGTTAAATAAGGCACCAGATTAAATGTCTGCAACACAAAACCAACGGTTCGACTTCTATAATCTGCAAGCTGATCGCTGGAATAACTATACAAACTTGTTCCCTTAAAGATAACTGCGCCCAGTGAAGGATGAATAAGCCCGCCCAGAGTTAAAAGCAGAGTAGTCTTTCCGGAACCCGATCTCCCTGTAACGGCAATGAAATCTCTCTGATCGATTTTAATAGAAATCCCATCTAAGGCATGAACCGGTTCCCGGCGATGATGATAGATTTTAGTCAGGTTTTCGAGAGTGAACATATTAGCTAAACCTCCTGCATTATGGCAGCAGGATCCATACGAGCTGCACTGTAAATCGGGTACCAGCTTCCCATTATCGCAATAACAATGGCGACAATAAGCGACCACAACAGGTAGATAGGCACAGGTGATACTGCAAATCCAGCAAATTGCGGTCCCAGGATCATTGCCGATAAAGTCCCGAACAAATAACCCAATGAACCGCCAATAAGCCCCAAAACCAATGATTTAGCAAAAAACAATCTATAGATGTGGATTTTCTTTAAACCAAGAGTGATTAAAGTACCTATTTCTCGTTTTCGTTCCTCTACATTCGCCCACATGTAATTGCCAATTGAAATAGCGCCCACCAGAACTATAATTACCAGCAAAACGATTGATATCTTAGACATCAACTGATTTGTCTCAACCTGAGTTTTGACAATATGGTTGATAGTAGTTACGCGCGTATCCGGAAGAATATTTCGTAGTTTTGAAAGCAACCCGTCGGATATAGCATCGCAACATCCCATAATTTCAATGGCATTGATTTGAGATCCCGTGCCCAGCAATTCTTGAACAGAATGAAGATGGGCGAAAATGCGGCTATCGTCTATGGTTCCGGTCTCTGCCAATATATGTGTTACATTAAATTGTTTTCCTTCCAACATTACGGTTGAACCATTTGTAAGCTTCAACCGATCGGCAGCTATACTGCCTACCCAAACATCCGAAGAGGATAATGAATCAACTACTTCTCTTCCTGAAGCCTGGCTGCCGTTATTGTCGGCAGATTGAGGATTGTAGTCGGGTCCACAAGCCGTTTGCAGCTCCGCACCCATGAGGCACGAAGCCTGCCAGATAGGCTTAGAGGCAAGTTCATTAGCAGGAAGGACGCCGGTCAGGACTATCGGGATCCCTTTGACATTAATTCTCCTGCTCAATTTGGGGGACATGTTATCCACTCCGGGCAACATTGATGTAACTACCCGTTCCACATAATCTTCTGGAAAAGTAGGTGCATCGATATCAGCGGAGTAATAGTCGTCAATTGTAGCGCCCTGCGGGAGTACCTGAATGTTCGCCCCTAATAGATCCAACTTTTGTGCCACTATTTTTTTTGAAACGGTAGTTACAGATTGGATACCTACGATAACAGCAATTCCAAGGGTGATAGCCAGCAATCCTGAAACAAGCTGTGACTTGCGTTGCCACATTTCCTTCCAGATGATAGTGCTGAAACTGAATTGCCTTTTCATTTGGTCTTCTTGGTCTTTTTTGTCGGTCCGCATGATTTGCCGCTTCCGGGCGGACAGCAGCCGCTTTTGACTTTCTTGGTTGCAGCCTGTACTAATTTTGCGACTTCCACGGGGCCATTGAATGAACCGGTCACCTGCCCCTGGGCATTAAGTACGACCGTTACCGGCTCAGTTGATTGCGTGTTGACTTTGAGCTGTTTGAGAAAGGCCGCTTCTGCCTTATCATCCATGTTGACATCAATTAACGTACACTTTCCTCGCAGCTTTCCGCTGGCTGTTGCACAGCAATCGGCAACATCGGATTTTGCGGACATTCCGTCACGAGTAGCCGTCAGAAACACTGCCTGTCCCCCCTGCGTAGCCTTTAGAACCTCAGCCTTTTTGGGACTGGGAACCATATTGACCAATTTCTGAATTGTCAACATCGAAGCCCGATTTCCTCCAGCCATGGCTCCGTTTGAAGCAAACACCAGAATAAGGGGGACCTGTGCTCCGAGCAAACGATGCTTTTTTACCAGAGAGAGATTTTCCTTATCAGCACGGTTAAGTTCAATCAAAACAGAATTATTTACCTGCTGCATAGCCTTGTTGATAATGCGCTCAGCTCGCGGGATACCAGAAATCCCTGGTTCCGTTACTAACAAAAAAACAACATCCCCACGATCTGAGGCCGATTGTAAATCATCTGCCGGTGAAGCCAGAAGACTTGAAGGGATGATTGTTATGAAAAGGAAAAACCCAAAGATGCGTTGAAGTAACATATCCATCTCCTTTGATTATTAATTGTTAAACGGTATTTTTTTCATTTCATCAAAAAGCCAAAATATCTATGATAGTTTTTCTTTAATCCTTTCTGGTATAGCAAAGAGAATTACTATGGCCAGAATGGCTTATCCAGTATCAACTCGAATAAGGTCGCCTTGCTTTGAAGAATTTTCTTTTCCCCTTTGCCGTTTACATAGCTCCAGAGGTTTATGCTTTAAAATTTCTTTAAGATGTTTGGCGTCCCGGCAGGTTGTTGCATTATTTGAGAGTTGTCTAAACACCCATTCAATGGTTTCAGAGACGGCGGAGGGAGCATCATTATTCGCAAGTCGATAATAAATCCAGCGGCCATTTTTACGACTCTCGACCAGACGAGCCTGCTTTAGGATTGCCATATGTTTAGATACGGTCGATGGAGCTAGTCCAAGAAGTTCAATTATTTGACAAACACATAATTCTCGAGAACGTAAAGCCATAAGGGCTCGAACTCTGTTTTCATCACTTAACGCTCTAGTTATTTCCAAAAATCCGCGCATAGATCCTCCTATATTTCGCCACATGACGAAATATAATTATCCCTTCATTGAAGTCAAGCACCTTTTTGTATGTCTTTATTCTATATTGTCTTAGCAATGAATATGATGATGGTCTAATATAAGACAACTTTCGACGGGGCCAATCCGGAGGCTCTTGATGATTTGAGGATATCGGTAATCTGGCAGACGCACATCTCCGAGACCTCCAGCACGGTCAGGATATTCAATCGGTTTTCGTCGCCGAGCGCCCGGGTGATATCGACGAGATCATTCCAATTATCATTCCTATATTTCGCCATATGACGAAATGTATATCAACTAATGGCGGTGGTCAATTCTTATGAATTTCGTCGATGAGCTATTCATGAGTTGCTCAGCGCTCGAGGACCGTTTTTATCCCGATGTTTGCAACATGTGCGTTATCGTTATCAATATCGAGAATCGGTTCTGCTTGTAGCATTTGGGGATGACGACTCCATAGTGATTGGTATGATTTCTGATAAATTTATTTTCGAGGGATCATCAATGAGCACCAATATGGCGATCCGACGATTCCTGGCATCCAGAGGATTTCCCTCTATCATCGGCCGGTTAGCCGCGTAGCCGCGGATCTCGAAAACCTGTCCTTCATATAGCCCCTTTTCCTCCATGAGCTTCCTGGAGCTGTTAGCGCGATCGGCCGACAGCTCCCAGTTCGAATATTTCTGATCGTAGGTATATTTTCTGCTGTCCGTGTGCCCCTCGATCACGATCCGGTGTTCGAGTTTTCCCAGGTTCGTCGCGATAACCGATAATATAGCCGCCCCCGTTTCAGAGAGATAGGGACTTCCCAGATCGAAGAAATACGAGGAATCGTCGGTAGTGCTGGCGGCCTCTATCAACTGTATTCGCAGTCCTTCCGGCGTCATCTCTATTTTTATATGCTCATTGATCGACTCGAACTCGGGTATTCCCTGCAGAGTCTCCCGTATGGTATTGCCGGCTGTCTCCAGTGTTTTCCTGGCAGCTTCCATATCCATTTGCTGCCGGGGAAGAGGCGCATGTGAACTCGGAAGTATGGATGCGCCACCTTCCAGAATCGAATTCTTCCCCTTTTTCCCCCAGTTGACCGGATCATTGAAATATCCGGCAACGTTGTCCTTGATTATCTGATCCTGGCTGACCAGCCACATAACAAGAAAAAATGCCATCAGGGCAGTGATAAAATCTGCGTATGCGACCTTCCACGATCCCCCATGGTGTCCGCCATGTCCGCCTTTTTTCTTGACGATTATTATGGGTTGTTGCTCTTCGAAAGCCATCGTTTACTTTTTCTCCCGGCTTTGCCGGCAGGCCTCTTCAAGCTCTATGAATCCCGGTCTGATATCAGAGGAGATCGATCTCCGGCCAAGCTCAACTGCAATTGACGGTGCCATCCCTTTATGAAATCCCATCAGAGCATGCTTAATTATTTGATAGCATTGCGAATTCTCAAAATTGACGCTCTCTATATTGGTCGCCAGCGGCCCTACAAAACCGTAGCAAAGCAAAATACCGAGGAACGTTCCTACCAGGGCGGCACCTACTTTGTGGCCAATTACTTCCGGAGGACCGCCGATCGCCCCCATGGTTATGATCACACCTAAGACCGCGGCCACGATTCCAAGGCCAGGCAGTGAGTCGGCAACCTTTGAGAGAGCGGCAGGCGGCTTGCCTACTTCCTCATGATGAACTTCCAGATCGGTGTCGATCAGAGCCTCGAGGTCGTGCGCCGGCACCACGCCCGATTGAATCAGGCGCATGGTATCGGCAAAGAAATCAAGCAGATGATGATTCGCCAGAAATTCCGGATACTTCGACAGAATCGGGCTTTCCTGCGGATGCTCAACGTGGGATTCCAGCGCCACCAATCCGTCCTTCCTGGCTACCTGGAATATTTCATAGAGCATCACCAGGAGACGAGTATAAGACTCCTTTCCCGCTGGCGAACCACGCAACGCTCCCTTGATCTGCGAAATCATCAACTTCAGAGTCTTTATGGGCAATGACACTATAATAGATCCTATCATGGCACCCCCGATGATCAAGAACTCGGCCGGCTGAAACAGCACCAGAAGGTGGCCCCCCTCCATCACGAATCCGCCAATCACCGAAAAGAACACAACCAGAAATCCTATGATAATGAGCATACTGCCTCGACTTCCCTCAACTAACTATAGAGCATTCGCATACATCCTATTAATTCGTCACTTTTTGAGGAAAATAAAGCTACCGGCTGAATATCTATAAGGTTTTTGGCGCATGCCGATTCCCTATCCAAATTCCGTCCTTTTTTTAAGATATGAACCTCAATTAGTCCTCATGGCATTATTAGAAAGGTAGCGGAAGATCGACTTATTGCCCACCGTTGCCGACATTCCTTCCCCTGCATACCCGGGGAAGGCTCCGAAGAATCTCGGCATGTTTATCAGATTTCCGTCTGAGAGAGAAATATCCTGCCGTAAAGGTCTGTTTTTTTCGAGAATTTGCTTGACATACTAAAATCTTTGTTAAATCTTTGAAACAAGATTTGGGTATTGACCGTATTCCCAGAAAGATTAGGGTGGAAAGATGATAAGGATGATCAGGAATCCGATTACAGAACTTAACACGACCGGCAAAATCTGCGGCGGGAGTGGTCTATCCAAAACGTAAGGAAAATAGTTTTGAATCCAACCCGCCGCACCCTCAGGTTCGGCGGGTTTTTTTTGGCATGGGGCTAAACCGTTCCGGGCTAAGGTTACGATAAAGAAATTAGGATGGCAATATGAGCGCTAATTTTTACGAAGATGAAAAACTGATTGATCAGGAGCAGGATATCAGCTCAAGAAAAGCATTCTCCTTGCTCCTGCCTTATCTGAAAAAACATAAGCGGCCGCTTCTGGTTTGCTTTGCTCTTCTTCTGGGAGCGACAGTCCTTTCGCTGTACTGGCCGATTCTTCTGCAAAGGGCTATGGATATAGATATAGCCGAGGGTGATTTCGGGGCTCTGGTGGTGACCGTGCTTATTATCGGAGTGATTCAGATTGCAACCCTGATTCTTCAATATATCCAGAGAGTAAAGCTCGAGATAATTGGTCAGGATATCATGCTGGAACTTAAAACCCGGCTTTTTTCCCATATCCTCTCACTGAGAATCTCGTTTTTCGACAGGAACCCCGTAGGTCGCCTTCTGGCCAGGGTGGAATCTGACACGGAATCATTGAGGCTGCTCTTCACAAACACGGTGATAATTCTGCTCGGAGACCTGGTGCTTATAATCGGGATATTTGCGGTGATGTTTTTCTATAGCTGGCGTTTAGCATCCGTATTTGCCGTCATGTTTCCCATGATCGCGGTTTTGATATACGTATTCGAAAAGAAAACTACGCCGCGGTTTCTGGAGGTGCGTAAGAAAGTGGCGGAGCTGACGGGCGCCATAACCGAATTTCTATATGGAATCTCCATTATCCAGATCTTCCATAGAGGCGCCTGGGCCAGAGAGAGGGTCGACCACGTCAACAGGGAAAAATTCCGGTACGATCTTTTCGTAAATATCGCAGTAATCCTCTTTTTCAACATCATTTTCTTCAGCCAGTACCTGATAATCGGAGCGGTGCTTTATCTGGGAGCCCGCTGGATAGAATCGGGAGAAATGACGGTTGGCATTTTGAGCATGTTCATTATCCTGATCTGGCGTTCCTATGAGCCGATCTATCGATCCTCCGAGCAGTTCGCGAATATCCAGAAAGCCGTGGCGGGCGCTAAGAGGCTATTCGCCCTCCTGTCAAATCATCAGATTCTCCCCGAACCGGCCAAGCCGGTGGAATGGACCGGTCTCTCGAAGGGAATCAGCTTTGAGAGCGTCTGGTTCTCTTATGACGGCAGTGATAATTTCACATTGAGGAATATCTCTTTTGAATTACTTGTCGGGCAGAGAGCGGCACTGGCGGGAGTTACGGGAGGTGGAAAATCCACCATAATATCTTTGCTTCTGAGGTTCTACGATCCGCAGAAGGGGCGGATCATGGTCGACGGCATAGATATCCGTGATATCCCGAAATCTGAGCTTCGGCGGCGCTTCGCCCTGGTCTTACAGGATATATTCCTGTTCCCGGGCGATATCAAGTCAAACATAGCCCTGGAATCAAAGAACGTCTCGGATGAAAAAATCATGGCGACCGCTGGTATAGTGGATGCCGATAGATTCATCCGAAAGCTCCCCGAAGGTTATGATACGGAGATTTCGGAAAAGGGCGCCAATTTCAGTCGCGGAGAGCGACAGCTCCTTTCATTTGCCCGGGCCTTGGCGGTCGATCCCGACGTTTTAATTCTCGATGAGGCAACAAGCTCGGTCGACCCGGAAACCGAAAGAACCATCCAGGAGTCCCTTAAAAAACTCATGGCGGGACGAACCTCGCTCGTTATCGCTCACCGCCTCTCCACCATTCTCGATGTCGATGAAATCCTGGTGATAAGGCGCGGGGAGATTATCGAACGCGGAAAACATACAGATCTTATTCTGCAGAACGGATACTATTCAAAATTATTCCATCTGCAGTTTAAAAATAAAAACGGGGTAGCAAGTTATGCTGGATAAAATAAAATGGTTCTGGAAATATTATAAACATTACCGTTACGTTCTGGCAGTCCTTCTGCTTCTGACACCCGTCCAAACCGTATTCCAGGTCAGTATACCCAGGCTGATAGAATTTATCATTGACTATGCGAAGACGGGCCAGGTATCGCAGAATAGTGCGGCCATCAGGATAGCGGAAATCGGAGCAGATCTGGGTCTTTCTGTGGCGGCGAGCTTCGTGCTGACCCTGATCGGCATAGGATTTATCGCATTTGTTCTCTACGCCTTCGTGCAGTCGCACAGAGGTTGGATGAATATCAAGCTCGAATGGCTGTTTCGCCAGAATGCCTTTAACGGGATCACTATCAAAGGCCCCGATTTCTTCAACCGGTTCCGGACTGGAGATTTAGTCACCCGCATGACTGACGACGTTGCGGAGAAGCTCTCCTGGTTTGCCTGTTCGGGCATTTTCAGGCTCTATGAGGCTCTTATGATGGTGATCTTTACAGTGGCCATGATGGCTGCCATAGACCCGATATTGACATTATGGACTGCCGGCCCGCTGCCGATCCTGATACTCATTTTTTTCAAAAGCTCATCGACCCTGGATAGACGCTACGATAAGCTTCAAAAGAATATCTCCAGGTTCAACAACATAATGGAGGCTTGCTTTTCAGGTATCAGGGTGATTAAGGCATATGCCAGGGAAGATGCCCAGAAGCGAAAATTCGATGATGTAGCCCTCGATCGTCGTGCCGCAGAAATCTCGGCCGTTAAGGCCACCACGGTTGTCGATTCGCTTTATTTTTATATCTGGCAGTTCGGGATAATTATAGCGCTCCTCGCCGGCGGTTACCTGGTTATCAATGCTAACCTGACGCTCGGTAAGCTAGTGGCTTTCATATATTATATAGTCTATTTGGTATTCCCGATGTTCGATATCGGGCAGTTTCTGGTTAAATCGCGCCAGTCGGCAGTCTCCATAAACCGCCTGACGGAACTCGAAAAAGTGCCTCCCATGGTCGAGGACGACGGAAACATGGCCGTAGATAGTGATATCAAGGGTCGCCTGAACTTCGAAAACGTCGACTTTTCCTTCCCCGGCTCAATTCGAAAAATCATCGAAAGGATTTCGTTCGACATCGAGCCCGGGCAAACCGTGGCTTTAGTCGGTAAGATCGGTTCCGGCAAGACCTGGCTGGTTAATATGATTCCCAGGCTGGTGGATCCCACGGGTGGAATTATAAGACTCGACGGCCGCGATTTGAGAGAATTCAATCTGGAAGATCTGCGCCGAAATATCGGTTATGTTCCACAGGAGCCGGTATTGTTCTCGGATACTGTCAAGAGCAATATCCGATTCGGGCGCGATGAGATCACCGATGATACCCTGCGGTGGGCGATAGAGGTTTCCCAGCTAAAAAATGAAATCGCCGACTTCCCCGACGGTATCAACACTCGTATCGGGACCCGGGGCATGGCCATCTCCGGCGGTCAGAAGCAGCGTCTGGCCCTGGCAAGAGCCCTAGTCGGCAAGCCTAAGATCGTTATTCTCGATGACTGCACATCGGCTCTGGATTCCAGCACCGAGGCCGCCCTCTGGGATAGATTGCACGAGGTGCTGCCCGATATGACCGCCATCGTGATCACCCATCGCCCGGACACTCTGGAGCGAGCCGACAGGATCTTCGTTCTCGACGAGGGCAAAATAGTCGAATCCGGTTCCCATTTTGAGCTGATGGATAAAGGCGGGATATATTCGAAAATTTATCGCCGTTATCAGCTTGAAGAGCAGGTTAAATAAGCTTATCTTACCGCCGTTGACAAAAAGCAATTCCAAATACGGGTTCTCAAATTATACGCATCGAAGATGCTGCTGATACGTAGGTATAACTATGATAGATTACAACTGAAACAATTTGGTTATGAGGAGGTATCCAGATGCCAAAATCACTTTTACGCCTGCTTTTTACTGTCATCCTTGCTTCAACGATGATATCTATAGCAACAGGTGATGACGTGATCGACAAACTTAAGGCGAATCAGCAAATCGCGGATTTTCGCGCTGAGAATATTTACGACAACGAAATGGGGCAGGCCATGGGAGCCCGGTTCAGGCATATCCCGAGCGGATTCGTACTGGATGTTCTTCGCATACAGTCGATACCGCAGGCCTTTTTCTGGGTTAATTCCTTCCCGCCCTCAGACCAGGGAGAGCCGCACACCTGCGAGCATCTCCTGCTGGGCAAGGGCACCCGGGGCCGATACGTTGCCTCGTTGGAGGATATGTCGCTGGGCAGCAGCTCTGCGTTCACCATGCAGCTTCAGACCTGCTATCATTTTCATACCGCAGCGGGCACCGATGTATTCTTCAATCTGCTGGAGGCCAAGCTTGATGCGTTCTTGCATCCGAATTTCTCCGACGAAGAGATACGCCGGGAGGTCGCCAATATCGGCTACTCCATAGATCCCGTGGACAGCACCCTCAGCCTCGAGGAGAAGGGCACTGTATATAGCGAGATGGTCAGCTCATTTGAAAGGCCGTGGTCGAATCTCGGACGTGAACTCGGGTTGCTTCTTTATGGCCCTGAACATCCCATATCTTATTCTTCCGGCGGATTTCCCGATGCTATCCGCACCATGACTCCCGACGATATGTGGCAATTTATAGAAAATACTTATCATCTCAATAATATGGGGATGATCGCCGCCATACCGGACGAGATGGGGCTGGAGGAATTCTTAAAACAGACATCGGCGATTCTCAAGAGGGCCGAACCGGATGCCAGCGTCGGGGATGACCCCGCCACGGCTATGGACCGTCTCCCCCCACCGAGAACCGCCCCGCATGGGGATCTAAAGCATTCATACTTCCCCAACCAGAACGAGGACGAACCCGGGCTACTGGTATACGCCTGGCCGCCAGAGAGGGATCTCCAGCCGGAAGATGAGTTTCTGCTGGAGCTATTCATAGGCAATCTATCCGGCGGCGAAACGTCCAATCTCTATAGAAAATTCATCGACTCCGAGACGAGAATAATGGATATCGGCGCCAATGCCGTCTTCGGCTGGCTCGATACCGATCCCGGTCACCCGGTCTACGTGGGATTCAGCAACGTCAACCGCGACGCTACAGAAATCGCCATGATGGATTCCATAAGATCGGTGATTATTACAGAGATCGAAACGATATCCGGGTACGGCGATGGCTCCCCTGAGCTTCAAGCCTTCAACGAGAGGGCTAAAAACCGGGTTATTGAAACAAGGCGGGACCTGCGGAAATTTCTCAATACCCCGCCGAGATTCGGTTATCGCGGTATCGGTTCCCACTGGCTGGAACACTTAAAACAATTGCAGAAAATAGAAGGCTACAGAAAGAATCTAACCCTGCAAAGTGAGCTGGAGTTTGCGGAGAAACTCCTGGCCTCGGGAGAAAACTTCTGGCGGGGATATATCGAAAAATGGAGCCTCCTGAAAACGATACCATTCGGTGTGGCCGCGAGAGCCAACGCCGATATGTTACGGCAGTCGGAATCAGCCAGGAAGCAAAGGATAGAGGCTTTTATCGCTAGTCTGAAAAAGCAGTATGGAGTTAGCGACGACAATGAAGCCATGAAGCTGTTTAAGGCCGATTACGATGCCAGGACCGCGATCATTGACGAGGAGACAAAAAAGATCGCCATGCCGAAGTTTGTCGATAACCCGCCTCTGACGCTCGATGATCAATTGCGGTATTCCGAAGAAAAACTGCCTGGTGACGGTCCCCTGGTGATATCGACATTCGAGAGCATGACCAGTGCCACTGCAGGCCTGGCATTCGACATGTATGTTGTTCCGGAATCTCATCTACATTACGTTTCTGCCATTCCTGTGCTTTTGACCGATGTGGGCATTATCAAAGACGGTGTGCCGCTGGCTTATGATCAGATGATTGAAAGAATTCGCCGGGAAATCTTAAGCGTGGAAGCATATTATGGCGTAAATAGTCGCACGGAGCGAGTCGAGCTGGTCATAAGGGGCTCCGGCAGCGATAGCGAGGAGGCGATTAAAGCTGTCGGATGGATGGAATCGATCCTTTTCGATCCCGACTGGCGAATCGACAACCTGCCTCGTATCCGTGACGCCGTTGATCTATACTTGAAAGGACTCCGCAACACCATGAAGCGCAGCGAGGAATCGTGGGTTCAGGATCCCGCCTACGCTTACTGGAAACAGACCAATCCTCTATATTTGAGCGCCAATTCTTTCCTGACAAGGGTTCACGCTATTCACCGGCTTCGCTGGATGCTCAAAGAGGCCGGCTCATCGGAAACTGAAAAAGAATTCTCGGGGTTTGTGGCGAAACTGGCGGAACACGGTGTTGGGGCTGATAGAGCAAAGCTCACCAATCTCCTCGATATCTTGACGGATGAAGCAAATACCGATATTCCGCCTGGCGCCGAGAATATGGCGGGTTTGATGAAAAACCTGTCGGGAGAAGCGAAGGCGTTGGCCGAGGATGCGATAGAGGATCTCAGATTAGGACTGGCCGAGATCCCGGATGCCTCGTTGACTGCCGATTGGCGATACCTCTGCATGCAAATGGCCGCCGATCTAAAAACCGATCCCTCACAGGCCTTATCGGATCTGCAATATGTCATGAGCTTGCTGAGGAAATCCGATAACGTTCGCGGATTTCTAATCGCTAACAGCGCCAACCAGAAATCGCTCGGGCTGCGCCTTTCCACCCTGGTGGAACGGCTGGACGATTCTCCCTCGAAGCGCCAGACCTATGATACTGACTCTCATATTATATCCCGTCTGCGTGAAAGAACCCCAGGCCTGGATCGTCCGGTATATGTCGGATTGATCAACCCGAATACACGCTCCGGCGTATTCATCAATACCTCTGATTGCGCCAGCTACGAAACCACCGATCCGGAGACGCTTTTGAAATTTCTCTCCGCCAGGCTTTATGGCGGCGGCGGAGCGCACAGCATGTTTATGAAAACCTGGAGCGCCGGATTGGCTTATTCCAACGGCCTGCGGAGCAATGAATCGACCGGTCGGATGATTTACTACGCTGAACGCTGCCCCGACCTGGCGCAGACCATGCAGTTCGTGGTCAATGAATTGAGAAACGCCGAGGATGATCCGGCGCTGGCCGAATATGCCGTGGCTCAGGCTTTTGTCGGAAACCGCGCCGGGTCGCGTTACGAGCATCGCGGCGCAGCCATAGCCTCCGATCTCGCCGACGGGATAACACCCGATGTGGTGAGGAAATTCAGACAGGGAATACTCAAACTCCGTTCCGATGATCGGCTCTATCAGAAACTGAGCTCGCGGATGGAGGCCACTTACGGTGAAGTCCTGCCGGGATACGGGCCCAGGGCTGCCGACGTCACCGGGGCCGTCTATTTCATAATCGGCCCCGAGGAACAATTCGAGTCATACGAGGACTACCTGCACGGAGTCGAGGGCGATGTGACGCTTTACAGGCTCTACCCCAGGGATTTCTGGATTGTGCGGGAATTCTAATAGTAAAGGCTTACAGCCTCGGATCCAGCGACTTTTTTGATATCCCTCAGGATGAAAGCACAGCGACATCCTGAGGGAGTATTTTCTCTAATGTAACCATGGCGCCTGGCCCTACGGATCCGAAGGAATGTCATTGACTATTCCCTCTTGACGCATCATAAGCGATACCATTTGATCATCTCGCGCTCGGGGATGCAGGACAAGAATGTAACTCCATGAAGGTTAATGCATTCTGTCAGGGCTCTCCTTAAATTTTCTGGATTATGTTGTTGCTAATAATTGAGAATGTATTTTCTTTATAAAAGAGTAAATGCAGATAATCGAAATAAAAAAATCCTTTGCAATCACCCGGCGGCGCCGGTGAAGATTCGTTCCAAGCTCCTTTTAATCTACGGCATAATGATCACATCATTGCTGCTTGTGGGAGCGTTCTGCATCTGGGCCATCGTGAGCTGGCGTGGGGCCGCAACAGAGCTATCTCAGATCCACGAACAGAGCCTGCGGGCCGAGAGACTCAGAGCCGAAACGCATCGTCAGATCTATCACGCCCTGGATTATCTAAATGGTGAGGAGAATGCCAGGCAGGATTTCTTGAAAATCCAGCAAATAACTCCGGACATTCTGGAAATATTAGGATCGAAAGCGCTTACGATTGAAGAGAAAGACCATATTGAAGGACTCGCGGAAACCCATTACGAACTCGTCTGGATCATGCAGAAATATTTCGAACGTGGAGAAGATCTTATCACTGATCAAAATCTGCCGGCGGCCAGAGCCAGGCTGCGCGAAATCGGCGATGAGGTGACAGACGATGTAGGATCTCTGAGCCAGTATTATCGTACGCAGGAAAACAACCGGATGGCTGCGGCCGCTGATGCCGGGACCTTTGCCGGATATGTTATCGGCATCACGGCTATAATGGCCGGGATACAATTTATAGCGCTTACGTTTCTCCTGCAGCGATGGCTGGTTCGCCCTATTATCATGTTGAACGATACCACCAGGAGTATCAGCGAAGGCAATCTCGATACTCGAATTGATTTAACGAGCAAAGATGAATGGGGGCAACTATCCACGGCGATTGAGAAAATGACATCTTCTTTGAAAATATCTCAGCAACGGCTCCGGGCGCAGGAGCGTTTCGCGGCCCTGGGGGAAATCGCCGCCTACTCCGCCCATAATATCAGGAATCCGCTGGCCGGTATCCGGGCCGCTACGCAGGTGATGCTAAATGAGTTCGGTGAATCTGAAGCCGATACCAGGCAATCATTAAAAGAAATAATGAGCACGGTTGACAGAGTCGACGTCTGGCTAAAACGACTCCTGGAATTCGCCAAACCGCTGGAATTGGAGTATAGTCCGGCCGATATCAACCTCCTGGTTACGGAGGCCTTAAAACTGGCTGGTCGCCCCTATGAGAGAAAGGATGTCAAGCTTGAATGGTGTCTCGCTCCAGAATTACCGGTTATATCAATTGATCCGGTTTTAGTGGAGCAGGCATTAGTGGCCATCGCAGCCAACGCATATGAGGCGATCAGCGATAACGGTAAAATAAAAATCGAGACATCGATTATAGAGGATATAGAATCAATATCCATAAGTATATCTGATAATGGGAAAGGGGTCCCTGACGATATCCAACCCAGGCTTTTCCGGGCATTTATGACCAGCAAGGAAGGCGGGACGGGGCTGGGGCTTGCCCAGGCCAGAAAGATAATTGACATGCACGGCGGTGAGATAAACCTTGAGAGCCTGCCGGGAAAGGGGACAACAGTCTCGATCCGTATCCCTGTAAGAAACGAAACCGGGTTGCCGGATTCCTGATGAGAGCTCAGAGGTAAATAAAAAATGGCGCAGATATTGATAATTGAGGACGAGGTTCTCCTGGCCAAATCATTGTCCCGTTCATTGGTCAGCCGGGGACACGATTGTGTCACCTCGCCCACTGCGGAAGAGGGACTAAGGCTCCTAGAGCAGATGCCGGCAGACATCGTCCTGGTCGATCTACAGTTGCCCGGTATGTCCGGCTTCGAGGCCATGAAAAAGATCCGCCAACACGACTCCAACATTGCGGTTATCGTAGTTACAGCCTATGGGACCATGGCCTCGGCGGTGGAGGCCATGCGGTCCGGGGCCAGCGATTTCCTGCGCAAACCACTGGATATAGAGGAGCTTGCGCTGGCAGTGGAACGTGCCGTAGCAAACGCCCGTCTGAAACACACAGTCTCATATTACCATGACCGGGAGGCCGAAAGAACCAGCGAGGATGAGTTGATAGATAATTCGCCGAAGATGAAAAAGGTCTCTGAAATGCTGGCGAAAGTAGTATCGATGGACCTCTCTCGCTCCTCCGATTATCCTCCCGTATTAATTCTCGGCGAAACCGGCACCGGCAAGGACCTGCTGGCTCGCTATGTTCATTACAAAAGCAAGTTCTCCGATCAACCGTTCGTGGAGGTAAACTGCTCCAGCCTCCCCAGAGGCCTGGAAGAGGCCGAGCTTTTCGGCTATGAAAAAGGCGCTTTCACAGGGGCTCACAGATCGAAGCGGGGTCTATTCGAGGCTGCCGAAGGCGGCTCTATTTTTCTAAACGAGATCGGCGATCTGAATCTGGAAGCTCAGGTCAAGCTTCTCCAGGTGATCGAGAATAAATCTCTCAGGCGCGTGGGAGGTTTGAAGGACGTTGCTATCGACGTGCGAGTAATCGCGGCCACGAATAGGAATCTCAAGGATAGAAAAAAATTCCGTGATGATCTTTATCATCGTTTAAATAATTTGAAAATTGACCTCCCTCCACTCAGAGAACGCCAGGAGGATATTCAGCCGCTGGCCGAGCTCTTCCTTGAGAAGTTTTGCCGGAAATATAACGTGGACAGGAAATTCAACGAGGAGGCAAAACATGCCATGTCGGGATACCGTTGGCCCGGCAACGTGAGGGAGCTTAGTCAGTTGATCGAGAGAGTCACATTTCTTTCAAAAGGATCGATGATCGGTGCTGCCGATATCAACCTTCCTCAAACGCCTGAGGCTTCTATATCGATCGGCAAGGAATCCAGAGTTTATATAAATATCCCGGATGAAGGTTTGGGACTGGAAGAGGTCGAAAAAGAAATAATCTTAAGCGCCCTTAGATCCTGTGGCGGAAATATCAGTGAAGCCGCACG
>CBDVBL010000005.1:0-16445 GCA_965372205.1 uncultured bacterium | reverse complement strand
AGAGGAAATCAGCATCCTGCTCGATGATGCCGGAGAGATAAAGATGAATATAGGAGAATTGAAGCGGGCTGAAAATCGCGGCAATTTCAAACTCCTGGATGGTTATTCAAAAAGAACGGGCCAGACCGATAGCGGACTGAATGAACTTGAGGGCTAACGGAAAAGTGAAATCTTTCGATTTTTATAATATATACCGGTTAGAATGCAGCTCTCCTTTGTGCAAGACGAAACCCTTGATGCGCGGCCTGCAGCCGTAACGTACATTCGCATTAATCAGAATTTCATTATGATTCGAGAAGAGAATGGATAAATTTTACGTTACCACGCCAATTTATTATGTCAACGACGAGCCGCATATCGGACATGCCTACACGACCATACTGGCCGATGTCCTTGCCGGATATCATCGCATATTCGGCCGGGAGGTGTTCTTTCTGACCGGGACCGACGAACACGGCCAGAAGCTTCAGGATGCCGCGAAGAAAAGCAATCGCCAACCGCAGGAATACTGTGATGAAATGGTCGTGCGCTACAAGAACGTCTGGAAAAAGCTCGGTATCAGAAATGACGAGTTTATAAGAACGACCGAATCTCGCCACAAGATGATCGTTCAGAAAATCCTGCAACAGATCTACGATAAAGGAGAGATTTACACCGACGATTATGAGGGATGGTATTGCGTCCACGAGGAGCGGTTCTGGACGGAAAAAGATCTTGTGGACGGTAACTGCCCCGATTGCAACAGGCCCGTCTCAAAAATCACGGAGAAAAATTACTTTTTTAAAATGTCTAAATATCAGGACTGGCTAATTGATTATATAAAAAGTCACCCTGATTTTATCCTGCCCGAGTTCAGGCGTAACGAGGTCCTGGGGTTTCTAAAACAACCGCTGGGGGATCTCTGCATTTCCCGGCCGAAATCGAGGCTCTCCTGGGGCATAGAGCTACCCTTTGACAAAGACTACGTCTGCTACGTCTGGTTCGATGCTCTGATTAACTATATTTCGGCCGTCGGCTATCTATCGGATGATAAGAAGTTCCAGAGATGGTGGCCGGCAATACATCTGATCGGCAAGGATATACTGACCACGCATGCGGTGTACTGGCCGTGCATGCTCGAGGCCATGGGTGTGGAACAGCCAAGGACTATATTTGCTCACGGCTGGTGGCTTACGGGCGAGACCAAGATGTCGAAATCGCGCGGTAACGTCATAAAACCGCTGGAGCTCGCTGATAAGTATGGAGTCGATGCTTTCCGGTATTTCCTGGTAAGAGAGATGACTCTCGGCCAGGATGCCACCTACACCGAGGAAGCATTCATCAGCCGCTATAATTCCGATCTGGCTAACGACCTGGGAAATCTGCTCTCACGCGTGCTCAAGATGATTGCCTCCTATTGCGATGGGAAGATTCCCGAACCAGCCGGTGATTTTCAAGATAACGACCTTTTCAAAACGTGGATAGGAGAAAAGGGAAAACCCGGCCTGGGGATTCAAGCGGAGACGAGAATCGATGCGTTCCGGCTGAATGCCGGGCTTGAGAAGATTATGGAATTTGTCCGTTATTTTAACGGTTATATCGAAAGAAATAAACCCTGGGAACTGGCAAAAAAAGGGAATCAAGAGAAATTAAACACGGTTCTCTATAATAGCTCGGAGGCTCTGCGAAAAATATCAATATATCTTTCACCGATTATGCCGGCGAAATGCGCTGAGATCCAGAAACAGCTCGGGATGCGCGAGCCGAAATCAGAGTCTGAGAAGGATCTCTGGGGAGGCATTCAGCCGGGGACAACGATTAACCCGGGAGAGGCGCTGTTCCCTCGTGTGCAGAAAGCAGATAGTGAATCGCGATTGAAATCGGATTTAAGAGGAACGAAAATGGAACAAGCAGGAGAAGGCGGGACGATCAGTTTCGACGAGTTCGGCAAAATGCAATTGAAGACCGCCAGGGTGGTCTCCGCCGAGAAGGTCGAGGGCGCCGATAAGCTCTTAAAACTGCAGATTGATCTCGGCGATGAAAAAAGGCAGATAGTTGCGGGCATAGCTCAGCATTACACCGCCGAGGATATGGTTGGAAAGACTCTGGTGATTGTCTGCAATCTAAAGCCGGCTAAAATAAGGGGCATAGAATCTAACGGCATGCTCTTAGCCGCACAATCCGGCAAGAACCTGGTGCTGTTGACCACCGATAAAAATATTCCCCCGGGTGCAGGCGTAAGCTGAATCCTCTGGCGGCGCCTCGCTTTTAAGTGTACTCCCGGGAGACTACCGGTGTCGTATTTTCATTAACATAAATACATAGATATAATCCGGCCAGGGATGCTTTTTCGTATCGGCTTTCCGCCATGGACGTTATCAGAGTAAAGCCCTCATCCTGAGGATGTGTTATCCTCCGAATGAAGGCCTGAAAAGTTACTGTCTTGATAATTTCTGAAAAACTGCTACTTGCCGATGGAATTATTTCTCCTGTAATCAATTATCTGGTGATGCTGATCACTCCCGAAACGAGAAAGCCATCCGCCGGTAGGAGGGCAGCACATGCAGAACAACAGCTCCTCAATTTCTCCTCGGTAGTAGCTTATCAAATAGACGATATCGGGCAAAGTATAAATTTCGCAGTCGCCATCGACATCGGCAGCGCCGTAGAATGGATAGAGGGGATTTTCGGGTCGGCAATCGCAGGTATCCGGGAGCGGTGTAGCGTATCGATACAGGTTTATCAGAAGCGTTACATCTGAGAGGTCGATCAGGTCATCGCTGTTGACATCGCCGGGGGTGAAATCGCAGCAGCCGACGGTTATTTCAAGCTCGCAGGTGTCGGCGGCATCGCAGGAATCAATGCAGATGATCGTGATATTGTTGATTCCCCATTCCGGCATAAAGCAGAGGACGCCGTCGACTATGTACCCGCCGGTAATATCGAGGGTGACTATATTGTCATCGGGGTCCGTAAATTCGATATCGGGCAGACAGATTTCCTGGATATCCTCTATGATCACCGTGGTATCGTTCATACAGGTAATCGTCGGCGGGCTGTTGACTACAGCCGTAATCTGGGTCGAGCAGGTGGCCTCCAGGCCGCAATCATCCACAACTGTCAATGTGATCTCGTTTACCCCTTCAACCGGAATAAAGCAAAGAGTCTCGCCGTCAAGCGTGCCTACGTTGACATCAACTGATACCAATTCGCCGTCGGGATCGATGTAGATGAAGCCGCCAATGCAAACCTCGTCGCCCAATTCGCAGAGTGTTACCGTCTGGTCATCAGGGCAATCCACTATCGGTGGCACGGTGCCTTCGATGGTGATAGTCTGCACGCACTGGTCGATGTTGCCACAATCATCGGTAGCTGTCCAGGTGCGCGTGATAATATTTTCAACCTGATTGTTCGAAAAAGTGATGGATATATCGGTATCGCAATTGTCGGTCGCCGTCGCCGCTCCAGTGAAAGCCGGGTCTGTTGAATCGGTGCAATGTATTGCGATATCAGCCGGGCAGGTGATCTCAGGAGGCGTGTCATCATCGATTGTGAAGATTTGTATGCAATCAGCGTAGTTTCCGCTGACATCAGTGATTCGGTAAGTGCGGGTTATGATCTCCGGGCAGGTGTTGCCGTCGGAGACGTCGTCGATATGGGCTATCACAGGAGCTGGATCGCAGTCGTCGTCAACGATAATGAGGTCGATATCGGCAGCGGGAATATGATCCGCACACTGCAATGTTAAATCAGCAGGACAGGTTATTATGGTGGGAGCCGTGGTGTCCTCGAGAGTGATAGTCTGGACGCATTCGGAACTGGTGTTGCAAATATCGGTAGCTGTCCAGGTGCGGGCGATAAGATAATCACCCACAACGTCAGAATAGCTAATGGTCGGGGATGGATCGTTATCATCCGTAGCGGTTGCATATCCGGTGTTTGCCGGTTCGGTCGACGCAGAGCAGTCGATTGTAATGTCGGGAGGACAGGTAATCACCGGAGGAGTATTGAGATTTACAGTGACCAGTGTGACGGCGGTATCGGCGGCCCCGCATTCATCGGTGCAAATCAGCATTATCGTATTGATCCCCTCAACAGGAGCGAAGCAGACGGTTTCGCCATCCAGCGTTCCCCCGAAAATCTCAACAGAAAGGAGGTTGCCGTCGGGATCACTGTAGAAGAATCCCGGCAGACAGATTTCGCTCAAATCGCATACAATCATGGTCGTATCGTCAGGGCTGGTGGCTACGGGAGGGTTGTTGAAAGCGCAGGGATCGTGAAGACACGATGATGAAAACTGAACGCCATTTCCTTCGTAGACAAAAGTGCTTCCGAAACGGTCGCCATAATCTTCACCTAATACCGGCCCGCATGGATAAGTCTGGCCCGGCGGTATAGAACCATCCATATTGTAAGCCTCGCCGATGCCCTCGATAGGCGTAAAGATAGTTATATTGGGGTCCCCGGTTGGATCATCGCCCGCCTGCGATTGGTAGGGATCAGTAATTCCGGGATAAGTATCTTCAAATTCGGGAACGTCGCTTAGCCGGAACATTGAAGCCCCGAGGAAAATTTGATCTGTATCGAAGGGCTGCGAATGGCCGCTGGACCAGACGTTGAAATCTATGGCGCATCCGGTAATCATGATTTTCATGAAATCGTTGGGATCGCCCTCTTCCTGCTTCCATTCGCGGGTGCAAACGTCCCACCAGATCTCGTATAAGTTCTCAGCCCATTGGTACCAGCCCCAGCGATCGTTCTGCTTATAACAATAGTTGGCCGCAGTGTCGCTGTAAAGCTCGAAGTTGGTTGCGAAAACGTTGACGCCGGGTTCGGGTGGGCTATCGAGATAGGCCAGGACGCTGCCATGGAATTGCTCCAGAGAGTTCCCCTGGGAATATATATGGCTGGCGATATTCCAGGAACCATTGGCATCGACCCAGACATATACGCCACCGGAATCCGGCGGGGGAAGTGGCATTGACGGCTCCCCGATGAAATATGATGTGTCCACTTGGTTATAATTGGGCGGCGGTCCGGGCGGAACATTGTCGGGCGGGTAATAAAAAGTCCCGGCCGGCGGATCCGCCATAACGGGAGTCAAGTTGAGAATGCCGATTAAGGCAAGCACGATCAATCCTATGAATGTCTTTTTCCCGGGAGATGTAGATCGTAAAACTCTATAGCAATACGACATCAAATCTCTCCTTTGTCTGTATCTTTTAGAAATATGTTTTTCTCTATCCTTGCCGCTGATCCCCGTGGGATGGACATAATAAACCTGCCAAATGAGCAGACATCATTCTTATTGGCTTTTGTCAAAATAAGGTTACTAATATAACAGGCCATAGAGCGGCATCTCCTGAATCTCATTAAGATCAAAACAGGTCTTAATTATGACATTATGACATTTAGGATAAGCAGATACGACATTATTTTTTTCACTAAATTCCATTTACGGCCAATCGAAAGGCTTCAATCCCTATTTACTTGTCAGCTAAAGCCCGCGTAATTAAAACCGCGTTACAAATAATGTAAGAAGAATTGTAAAGAAGATCTCAGGGGCGCCCGTTAGGGCTTACCTGGTTTTCTGGTAACCCCAAGAAATTAAAAAGCCGCTTCTCTCTATCTGTCAATAATATAGATCTTTTCTTGATGGGTGTCAAGAAAAATCCGGCCCTGCCGAAACCTATAAAGATGAAAGTGCAATTTTGCCTGAAGATGAAGGAAGCCTGGATAGGCGACGATCTGGTGGATTACTTAGAGCTTGAATGGCATGAGAATCTGACGCCAAGGCAACTTGCGGCACGTTTCCATGTCTGGCTTAACGATCAGACTTTTATCGAACGCCAGATGCCGGATCTGCGACAGGCAACCTATTGCCAGCTTTTCATAAATCCCCTACAGTGATTCTTCGATATCCGCTAACGATATACAATCCAATATGTTAACTCCCAGCTCGCGAAGGCTTTCCTGCAGGGCTACCAATTCTCCAACGTCCATTAACGCGGCATCAAATAAAGCTATTCTTCGGGCCGGGATCTGAGACGATATTAAGTCCTGCAAAATCACTGGCCGGATCTCACCGACGGAATTACTTCGAAAGTCTGCAACAGAATTCATAGATATCATCGTCAATCCCGCGGAATAAGCCAGACTATCTATTCTATCCGGGATGGTATTCTCATAGATGTAAGCGATTTTCGTCTCTCTCGCTAATTCGATAGCCGATCTGACGAACGCCGTGTCAAGATCATCAGATTTTTTGAAGGATACAGCCCCGGGATTCGGATGACGTCCGAATAACATCTTGACGAGTTCCTGAACGCTCATTCTGTCGCGGTTTTGCATTTTTTTTGATGCGGGCTTATCGTCCGATGATCCGAGCTCTGCCCAATTCGATATATCCGCCGGTAGCTCGATGATCGAGGTTATCCCTGCTCTTTCAAGTGTTCTTTTCATCCGGTTCGAGGGATAGACGTCCGGCGTGGCCACATAGGTGAAGGCGATGTCGTGATCGAGGATTTCCAATATTTTTTTGTTGCTCAAAGCCCCCAGGTTCCAGAATAAGAAGGCGATCTCACGATCAAGTAGCTTCGTCCCGCTTTGTGTTTCCAAAACGATCTGCGCTCCGGTAAAAGAGCCTGATCCTATCGTGCAGAGAAGACGCCTTTCCTTGCCGGATTCGATGCAATCACAGGTCAGCCCGTTATCCCGGGATAGCCTTCGCAATCTCTCAACATAAAACTCGAACGGCAGGTGGTTTGGCCATGGTTGACGAATCCGCCGGATGATGTAATCGCTTTCAGGATCTCCGGGTTGAGCGGGCAGCGAATCGGTGTATGATGAATCGCTCAGATGGAAGCTTTCTCCGGTCTGAATGGCAATAGTGTATGCGAGTTCCTGGATTTCGCTAAGATCATCCGATCGAAACAGCCGCTCGATTCTATCCCGGTAAGTGTTACCCAGAATTAGAAACAATAGCAGTACGGCCAGACCCAGGGCGATGGGGGCTTTCTTATTGGCAGTTAGCCGTTGACGTTCCTTTCTGCTAAGGCGCTGGAAATTATTCATATCTAACCGGTGAAGGAATGGTCTTCCCAGACTACGATCCGCCAGAAACCATCGCTGGATTCACGGATCTTAAAAAAGGCGAGACCGTTGGCCTCGAATTGCTGAAAGTTGTAAGCTCCGGTTAAGTCTCTGAAGTAAAGATGAAAGGTCACAATCCAGATTTCCCATACCTCGCCATCGTGAAGGGATGGATCTTCCGGGTCGAGTCTCTGGGGGACCCAGGTGTCGAGCCGGATCTCGTTGAAGGCCTCGAAAAGACGCCGCGTTCGGGATATATCGCCGGATGTCCCGTCTCGGGGCACCTCGATCTCCTCGATCTGGCCCTGTCTGTCCTGGTCGATATAGATGAACATGAAATCGTCGTCCAGGCAGTTCTCGTAAACATCGATATCGCGGTTCTCGTATGCATATTTGAAATTCGATAGCACGGCATAGGCGTTAACCGAATCCGGGCATTCACCACAGTTCTGGGGCAGAATGGGGGCCAGCGAGCCCGGACCCACCTCCGGCGGCGCGACAGGATTGGAGCATGAAAGAATAACTATTGCTGCAGCAACAAATATTAACTTGAAAATTCTCTGATTCACCTTCGATACTCCGCTTTTATATCTCCCCAATCTGTTTCGCCCGATACGGCCGGTATGTCTTCCCATAAGTAAATAGTCCACCAGTTGAGCTGCTCCTGGCAGAGGTGGAAAGTGGCCAATCCCTCGGCGATTGCCGTATCGGGGGTTGAAGTTAACGTGACCAGGCTGTAACTTCGAAATAAGACAGCGGTGGTATCCCCTATAATATCGATGTAATCCTCAGCAGCGGTCAGGCTCAAAAACAGATTCAGAGTATCAGTGGACGAGTATGTGGAGAATATATTGTTTGTCACGCCAACCTCGACCCGTTTGTCCCAGTCGGCGAATAAATCGCTGCGGCCGTCATTCACGGCGTCTATGGAGTCTTCCGGCGATGAGAATAGGAATGAATCGGAAAAACAAAGCTCGTAATTGGATATCACCATTTCGTTGTAGGCGAAGAGAAGATTCTGCACTGCCACACCGGGAGATTGGGGAGTCTCCCAGGTACCGGCGGAACCGTAAGGATCATCCGTGCCCCTGGTGGAGAATGGATTCTTCGCGCAAGCCATCATCAGAATAAATAAATATATTACGCCCGATTTCAGATACCGTCGGCTCAAAACAGATACTCCATTGAAATCTTAGTATAATCGTTGGTCTCCCTTGGACGATCCATAAACTTCCGCAGTCGATGAGAGAAATCTGCCATAATGCTCTGCCGATCGCTCCAGTTGAGTGTTATCTGGAACTGAAAGAACATCTTGACCTGCTCATCCTTCAAGTAGCGTATCTCGATAGGATCAGAAATCCCCACTCCGGGTTCGACGGTATGGTTGTAGTCGCTGGTTTTCTCCCAGAAAAAATTCGGCGATATTCCGAGTATGTCTATCGGCCGGTAAGAAATCCTCGTCTCCAGGCCGTTTCGTCTTCTGTCCCAGCTTACCGCCTGCTGCCAACCATCGTCCCAGATCAACTGGCCGTAATCTTCGTAGCGATAGAGAAATCCTTGCGTCAACCTCAGCCTTTCTGAAACGACCAGCTTCACCTCCGTTCGCGATGTGGCTCGCCTGAAGATTCTGTTCTTGGTTGCGATTTTCTTACGGTCAAAATCGAATGTAATATAATTGGCCTGAATATCGAAAGATTGTGTGATAAAAAGCTTTCCGTGGGGAATCCACCTCATCAGTGGAGTTAATATATATGTATCATTTCTGTTGTTATTTGCTGACCTGGCCCCCGAAACGTATATCTGGTGGAAGCTGTTGGCGCCGCCACTTAGTCCTGCGGAAAAATACTTGCTGAATACGTGGTTGTAGCCGCCATTTATCATAATGGTTTTCTGATCGCGGTCGTCTCGATCAGATCCAGCATTGGGATTGGTATAGGACGTCACGCCGAAAACCACATCGGTCCAAATCGTGTCGCGGGTGGATAGTACGACCTTCCCATGAAACGACAATTCGCCGGCATCCGTATCCTGATCCAGCTCTAATCCCTGGAAATCCTCACCTGTTGTACCCCAGGTATAGTCAATAGATATCCTGGCGGCATCCGTGATGTTTCCCATTAATTTCATTCCGTATCCTCCGCCGCGGCCATAATTGTCTCTCTGGCCCTGCGGCAAATCGCTGAATGGACCTCGACGGTAGAGGTATCTGGATAGATGGGAGTTGCCGTCGATCGTTAAACGGAATTGAGCGGGAAGTGCCATTGATAGCTCAAAATCAGCTTGTCTCTCCTGTTTTATCTGCTTGATTATATCTTCGACGTTTCCGCCCGGGCCGTAATATTTCGTGGTTGCCTCAAGTCCTCTTAGCGACATCGATAACGTATCCGAATCGGTGAACCTGACCGACGCTTTGAGATCACCCCTGCCCTCTTGACGAGGTATGTTGGAAAGACTGACCTTATTGTAAGATAGACTGGAGCTCAGGTTTATCCCCCTGAATTCGCGGGGGAGAATCCTTCCTTCAAGGCCGTATCCCAAGCCTTTTTCGTCCAGTTGAGCCTCCAATTCCGATCGCTTCTTATTATCGGCCCGGATCATCGGACGAAACTCGAGGAATTTGGTCGGCTGCAACGAAAGCCCCACGGCCAATTCCGATGTCTTCACACGACGCCGGTCAAGGCCATTGACCGTGTATATACCAGATGTAATAAACTTAAGTCTATGCCTGATAGACACTTCCGAGTCGAAGCCTGCCGTGGCATTCTCCTGCCAGCGGTCGAACGAACCCTTGATTAGATTCGATTGACCGTCGAAATATGACCTGATGCTGTTGGCGCCTGTACCGATAGTATGGCCGAAAGATGTCAACCAGGTGTAGGTATTGTTATCACGGTCAAAATAGATTCGGATTCCGGCTTCGGTGATCTGCGGGATGCCGGTAATCCCGATAGCTACAAGAATGATTTTGAGAATACGATTAGACATTGATTCTGACAGCTTTATATAGTTTTGCAAATTCCGGAAGAGAGAGCTGCTCCGCCCTCGTATCCGCTTTCCGACCCAGGGATGACAGACTTTTTTCGATAGTCTCTATTGAAATCTTCGTGGCGGCTGCCAGAGAATTTGTAAGTTTTTTTCTCTTATGAAAGAAGCATCCTCTCAAAAACTCTCTGAATTGCACGTAGTCTATCTCCTTATCGAGTTTTACCTGGGGATCAAACCGCAAAACGGATGAATCCACTTTCGGCTCGGGAGTGAAACAGCCTGGAGGAATATCAAACAACCGGCGGATATTGTAAAAGCATTGCACCATGACGGATAATGAGCCATACTCTCGACCCCCGGGCCCGGCTTTTAAGCGTTGGCCAACCTGTTTTTGAACCGTAATTACCGCAGATATTACCGAATTATGGTGTTCAATCAGCCATTCGGTGACGGCTCCACTTATATTATACGGCAGGTTTCCTATCACCTTAACCCCATCCGGCGCCAGGTCGGCCGGATCTAACCTGATAATATCGCCCTCTATTAGCTCAAACCGTTCCGAACCACCGAATCGTTCCTGAAGATTCCCGATTAAGTCTCTATCTATTTCCACCGCCGTCAAATTGGCACCCTTTGCCAGTATTCGTTCCGTCAGTGTCCCCGTCCCGGCCCCAATCTCCAGGACTGATTCTCCGTCCTCAATATGCAAGGCCTCCACCAACCTCTCTGCTTTTCGCGGATCGATAAGAAAATGTTGTCCGAATCTTTTCTTTGGCCGATTCATCAGTTTCAATCGCTCAGAAATCGTTTCTGGAGTATTTTCGGATTCTGAGTTCCGTGCCCAATTCCGCCGCCAGCAGGCGACAGGCCTCGAGATCAACCTCGGGGACGTCGACAACGGTAGCAACCGTCTGGATGTCGTGCGAACGGCATCCTTTGATAAACTCGATCATAGCCTTGTAGGCGTTTTCCCCGTAATCCGGTTTGCAGATCTCTAGATAAGTCTGCGCGTCCTGAGCATTAAGACTGACGGAGATCTTATCCACCAGTCCTGCTAACCTCGACGGTAGATCGGTCTTATTTATAAGACTGCCGTGGCCATTGGTATTGAGCCGCATTCTGTGACCTCTGGATTTCAATACCTCGGCGATCTGGAGCAGCTCCTTCAAACGGATCGTCGGCTCGCCCAGCCCGCAGAACACTATTTCATCATAATCGGACTCAACGTCAATCGCTGATAAGATCTGCTCGGCGTTCGGCTCGGTTTTCAGCAGAAGATAATGCCCGGCAACATAACCGCTTCCTGAAGCAATCCCGGGGCAGAAATAGCAGTTGCTGCTGCATCTATTGGTCAGATTAAGATATAGTGATTGCCTGATCTTGTAAGCGATTCTTGGCGTCTTATACAGTGGAAGACCGAAAAGCCTGCTGGCATTACATGATGTCATTCGCTCGATATCATGGAGAGTGTAAGGGGAGAGTATTTCAGTTAGCTTTTCTAATACAAATCTAACGTATTCCGGCTTATTTCGCTTACCCCTGAAGGCCTGCGGAGTCAGATAGGGAGAATCAGTCTCCGTCACTATTCTCGAAAGGGGCAATGATCTCGCAACCCGAGCACGGGTCGATCCGGGATAGGTGATCGGCCCTGCAAAAGATATGAAAAGTCCCATGTCGATCCCGGCTTTAGCTTCAGTCTCATCACCCGGGAAAGTATGTAAAACGCCCCTTTTGATACCGGATTCCCCCAGTATCCTCAGGGACTCGCCAATTGATTTCCGAATATGAACAACCACGGGCAGATCGAGCTTTAGCGCCAGTTCCAATTGCTGGTTGAAAACTCGCTTCTGGGTGTCGCGCGGCGAGAGATCACGATAGTAATCCAGTCCGATCTCCCCGATGGCGACGACTTTCCTGTGAGTTGCCATTTCGCCCAAGCGGGCGATATAATCTCCGGGGCAATTTTTAGAATCGTGAGGATGAACTCCGACTGCAGCATAGATATGCTCGTACTTTTCCGCCAGCTCAATCGACTTTCGTGAGCTTTCCAGGTCGGTGCCGATATTGATTATCGCCTCCAGGCCTTTGCTGAAACCTGATTTGATGACCTCGTCCCGATCGGAGTCGTATTGCTTGAAGTCGAGGTGCGCATGGGTGTCTATCATGTAGATAATATAAGGGTTGATAAAGGCAAATCAAATAGGCGAGAGGGCAAAAGCTGTCACGGACGGTTTCCGACAGCGCAAGAACCTCTGGTCCGGCTGAATGTAGTCTATTGGGAATGATAATAAGATAGACTAATTCGACATTTTAAATTCATAATTACATATCTTCTCAAAGGTTTGCTGAAATCATCCGATTTATAATACGATGGCCGAAGAAATCATGATGGAGGATTTTGACCCTATTAGCCTCGAAATTATGAGGCTCGATAAGGTGCCGGGGTTTGATTTATACCTTATGAGCGCCAAGGGCCCCGTGCTCTATCGCGAGCGAAATATCAGGTTTACCCGCCGAAATCTAAACTCCCTGCTTGAGAACAACGTTGAATTTCTGTATTTCAAGAGCGAGGATAAAGATTGTTATTATCAATACATAGAGGACAACCTTGATAGGATAGTCGACGATGATAAAGTACCGCGTACCAATAAAGCCTCAGTAGTTTACAAAACATCATCCTACCTGGCCAGCCAGATGATGGTCGAGCCGGAATCCGGTCAATTGGTTAAGAGAGCGGCTAAGGTTATGGATTCTGTCATAACTTTCGCATCCAAAGACAAGTTGGCCTATAAAGATATCATCCAGATACTGCCCTGTGATTACTATACTCATACCCATTGTGCCAATGTAGCTACCTACAGCCTGGCCTTGGGACAGCTAATGGGTTTGACGGTCGCCTCCGGACTCTGGGAACTGACACTGGGAGCTCTTCTGCATGATATCGGCAAATCCAGAGTGCCGCCGGAAATTCTCAATAAAAAGGGACGTCTGACAGAGGAGGAATTCGAAATCATAAAGAAGCATGTGGAATGGGGCGTTGAGATAGCGGGTAAAACGTCAACCGTTCCGAAGGACGCCTATCACGCTATAGCACAACATCACGAGAGGCTAAGCGGCCAGGGTTACCCGGCCGGAATTAAGGATCTTCATCAGTTCGGGCTTATCGTCGCCGTAGCCGATACATTTGATGCCATCACAACCAACAGGCCTTATGAAAAACGAAGGTCGTCGTTCGAGGCGCTCTCTGTGATTCAGGCAAAAAAGGGAGAATACGATCCGGGAGTCATAACGGCTCTGATAAAGGTGATGGCGGCCAAAGAATGTAGGGTAAAAGTACCCATTTAGCTAAATGTGCAATTCACCGATAATAAAAGCGAAATAAGCGGCCTGGGCCCTCGGGGGCTCATTTTGGATAGTTCGGGCGAATTCAGTCTTACGATATTTCAACAATTGGAATTCGATGAGGACAATTAGGAACCAGACTTACGGGCCTTTTACGGTCAAAACCGTATTGCTGTGTATGGGTGCGATCATCGTTCCCTATCTCCTGATCTCGGGAGCACTTTTGATCCATCAGCTCAATGATTCAATTGCGGCAAAATCATCGTTTATTCAACAATGGAGCAAACTTACTTCGGTTGTCGCCTCAGAGACATCCGATGCCATCGATGACAACCTATTCATCGATGATGACTTCGCATCATATCTGTACCACCTTCCCGCGATTTCCGATGAAATCATCTCCATTATGCTGCTCGATAGCTACGATCGCCCGATATTCACCGTCGGCGATACCAGGAATGAAGATAGCCTGTTGACATACTTCGTATCAGTATCCCACTCGGGGATTGACAACGTAGCGCTGCCCGATGAAACCATGCTTGATTACTCCATATTTTCCTCGCCCGTCACCAGAGATAACAAGATCTTAGCCGTATTGGTGATTACAGTGGATCAGGGGAAGATTTACGAAGGATTCAGCTCATCATTGGCCAGTGCGTTTTCGGCGGCTTTGATCCCGACCATTTTATGGGGCCTTATAGTAATCTACGCCGCTTATCGTATCAGGCGATATAGCTCTGCCGATGCAGGATTTCAAGCGGTAGAGATGAAACTTGCATCCATGGATTTAGGATCGACCGATCCTGAAAATCTGGCCGAGGATTCCCTGAAAGAATTAATCCCGGTTCTGGGATTGAGAGACGGTTCTCTCTATATGAAAAACAGCGCCACGGGGGCCATTGAGCTTCTGGCCCGATATTCGATCGCCGATTCGAAGAAGAAGCCAGGTGAGGATGCATTTATGCCGGGCGATCCTCGACTTCAGGCAATGGCAGACGGGCAACTCAGGATATATAGCCGGACGAATTCGGGTCGGACTCTATTGATCGAGAGTATTGATAAAAAGGTGGAAAACGCCAGAATCGCAATATCGCTTCCGGGAGACTCTGAATCTTTCGGTTTGCTTGATCTGGGAATTTCGGCCGGGATGAAGTTTGACCGGCAGAAAATAGAAATCTGTCGGCGTCTGGCCGAGCGAATCGCCGCTTCTATGCATCAGAAGATGAAACTTACCGAGGCTCTGAGGCAAGTGTACGAGTCAAAACTGATGCTGGAGGCCGTGGATATTGTAGATTCGTCCGAGAATCTGATCGCTGCCCTTACCGAATTATCCGGAAAGATTATTGAGTTGGAGTATGTCTCATTCTGCAGAATCTTTTTGGTCGATGAAGGCGGAAAAAAACTGATTCTGACTGCTGAAACCGGCAGTGGCGAGGGCGTGCCGGCCGGAGCCACCGGCAAAGCATATGATATCGAGGATTTGCCCATTCATAAGATCGCCATACTATCGGGCCAGTCTCAGATATTGAAGGCGGAAGAAATAGAGAGACTATTTCTGGAAAAGAAGGACTTCTACAGACCGGGAATGGAAAACGGCGTGGCAATGATAACGCCGCTTATTTATGATGATCGGCAGCTTGGATGTTTTTCGGTCGGCATTGACGGCAGGCCGGATTTTCCTCTGGAGATGAAAGATCTTCTTGAGGACCTCGCTCATCATGTATCATCGTCAATTCACAGATCTCAATTCTGTTCCAGACTAACGAAATCGTTCGATAGACTCCAGGCCGCTCAGAGCCGTTCGGTTCAGATCGAACGTCTCCGGGCTGTTATGGGCATGTCCAAAGGTATATCGGATGGCCTTGAAAATCTGCTGGGTTCCATAAGAAATGAGGTCGACAGCCTGAAAGATATGTCGGCAAATGAAAAGTTCGCGGCGATTCTGAAGTCCATCAATGCAACGATCGATGATTATGATATGATGATAGAAAAGTTTAAAAGCTTTTCGAGTCTGGGACAGGGCAGAAAGTTCCAGCAGGTAGAATTGGCCCGCGTGATTCAGGAGATTGAGAAACAACTTAGAGAAGATGGGCAAATCGGTCATGAGGAATCCGGAGATATCAGGTTGGAAATCAGAATAACCGGGTCAGGACAGATCTTCGGCGCCCCGGAGGAATTAGGCACCATGATAAGGGATATGGTGCGAAACAGTGTGGAGGCCATGCCGCATGGCGGAACAATCACGATCGAATCATTGGTCGAACATAAGCAGGCGGTGCTTGAAATAAGCGATCAGGGCGCCGGTATGTCTGCGGAAGTCAAGAGCCGAATATTCGAGCCATTCTTTACGACAAGGGAAGGTATAGGCCGGGGCCTGGGAATGTCGAAGGTGTACGGAATAATAACAGCGCACAATGGCACTATTGACATCGAGAGCGAAATCGGCCGGGGAAGCAAGATAACGGTGAAAATACCGCTGGTCGATCCGGAGCAGACTGCTCTGTATGAGGTAAAAAAAGGAACCACCAAGGGAGTTCCGCTCTCTCCATCCTGATGTTTTCGCCAATAGGATGATTCATATACATCTGATCATCTAAGAAACTTCTGAGTCGACTGAAGCATCCTCTCAATAACCCTCCGTTAACTTAATCAAACCGGAGATGTGATCCTATTTATGATTCAGACGCTGTCAGCCGCAAATATCAACGGAATGTTTAACGAAATCCGGAGTGAATCACGCGTTACAAAATTGAACACAACAAATGTCGCCATTCATTCCTGTTTGTAATGAAGCCTTCATAATGCCCGATACAAGCTATTGATCACACTAATTCAAGGAGGAATGAATGGCTCGCAAAGCACGTTGCGCCGGTTGGACAAAGACCAAAAAGCGCTGCAAAAACAAAGCTTGGGGCAAGTCCAAATATTGTTGGACTCACCGTCACACTCGTTAGGTTTTTACCAAGCTAATAGTCGGGGCCCCTCGAGGGCCCCTTTTTTATGCGGTCGTAGACAGAATACCACGGCTTTAGCCGTGGATGAATGAG
>CBDVBL010000004.1:0-16594 GCA_965372205.1 uncultured bacterium | reverse complement strand
TTCTTTGTCGATGCTGGCTTCTGATTTTCAACCCAATAGACTGGAGAAGGCTAACAGGGAGATCATCAGTCTGATAGATAAGCTGCAGGCTCAGACTATCGGTCTCGTGATTTTTGCAGGCGAGGCTTTTGTTCAATGCCCGCCGACGATTGATTATTCGGCTTTCAGGCTTTTTCTCGATGTCGCCGAGGTCGGCATCATATCGGATACCGGCACCAACCTGGCCGACGCCATCGAAGAATCGGTAAGACTGCTTGACGACGGCTCGCCCGTTGACAAGGCCATAATCATCTTCACCGACGGCGAATCGTTCGAGGGCGATGCCAGAAAAGCGGCATCGGAGGCGGCGAAAAGGGACATCCGAATCTTTACTGTTGGAGTCGGATCAGCAACCGGACGTCCGATACCCGTTGAAGCGGGGGAGGGTGCAGCTTTGAAAAAGGACCGGGAAGGGGAAATAGTCATCTCCCGCTTGAACGTAGAGGAGCTTACCGCTATAGCTGAAGACGGTGACGGCAGGTTCTTCAGAGCTACCCCGGGCGAGGCGGAACTCGATGATGTCTATGCCGATATAAAAAGATTAAAAGGCGAAGAGAAGGAAAAGAAATATCGGGTTCTGTATGATGAAAAATACAGATGGCTCCTTTTACCGGGGATTGCTTTTCTCTCGGCCACGTATTTTATTCCCTGGAGGAGGAAAATCGACCATGAATAATGTCATGCTCTCCTTTCTCATAGTAGTATTCTTGGCCTCTACCGCGTCGGCGGACGAATATCGAAATAAGGCTAACGAAGGCTATGAATATTACATAAACCGCGAATACGATAAGGCTACCGAGAATTACCGGCAGGCGGGCATCATAAAGCCTGATAAAGCGCTTCCCAATTTTGGAAAAGGGGCCGCTCTTTTTAGATCAAATGACTTCAAAGGCGCGAATAGAGAATACGGTGCAGCTATTGATAAAGGCGACAATGAGATTAGAGCCGATGCCCAATATAATATCGGAAATGCCCTTTATAAGATGGAAGAATATGGAGATGCGGTCAAATCATATATCACCGCGCTTAAGATAAATCCTGATGATAGTGATTATAAACATAATCTCGAAATGGCCCTGTTGAAACAACAACTTCAACAGCAACAGCAGCAGCAAAATCAGGACGATAACCAGGATAAGAAGGAGCAGGATAAACAGGATAAAAAAGAAGAGGATCAAAAGAAGCAGGATCAAAAGCAGCAGGGTGAGAAGCAAAATCAAAAGCAAGCGGATTCCGAGAAGGAAGAACAGCCGCAACAACAGCAAGCTATGGATGAACAACAGATGAGCGAGGAAGACGCCAAAAACCTGCTTTCGAGATTCGAGGAGGACGAGAAAGAGATTCAGAAACGATTAAAACAGGTTAATATCGGGAGAAGCTCGGGGTATGATTGGTAAACGATTAACTCTTAATACCCTTTTATTTATAGCTATTTTGACGGCAAATTCTGTTGCCCTGTCAGTAACGGCCTCGGTAGATTCCGACGAGGTGGAGCTGGGAGACGCGATCAATCTGAGCATCACGGTAGGGGGGCGCGGCGGGTCGTTGCCAGATCCGATTCTCCCTGATCTGTCCGATTTCGACGTGTATTCCTCCGGGCGGAACCATAGTATCTCGATCGTTAACGGTGCTTTTTCATCATCGCTTGAAATGAACTATACACTTATGCCAAAAAAGGTTGGCAATCTGATTATCGGGCCGGTAATAGTCAAAGATAAGAAAGAGATGGTGGCCTCCGATCCCATAAAGATTACGGTCAAGAAGCCAGGATCTCTGCAGAAGAAGCCGCAGGCCGGAAAGCGATCCACCGGCAGAAAAGATCAGAAACAGCGAGAAGATTTCTTTATTGAACAAACAGTCGATAAGACCACTCCCTATGTGGGCCAACAGGTGACGCTGACCTTCAGATTTTACCAGGCTGTCAACCTCAGGGGACAACCCTCTCTGGAATGGCCCGAGTATGCCGGATTTACGGTGGAGGATTTGCCGCCGAATTCGCGTTCCTACTTTAATGTAAACGGCAAAAGGTATCTGGTCACCGAAATCAAACGGGCGCTATTCCCCATTAGCAAAGGTAAGGTTACCATTGAAACGCCACGATTGACGATCAAGCCCGATGATTTTGGCAGCATGATGGACCCTTTTAGTTTATTTGGCAGGGATTTTTTCAGGAAGGGAAAACCCAGAGTTCTCACGGCCAGGCCGATCACATTGAACGTCAGGGCGCTGCCCCGGAAAAAGAAACCGGTAGGTTTCTCGGGAGCGGTGGGCAGTTATAAGATTCGGGCCGAGGTTGACAAGGATTCTGTAGGGGTTGATGAGCCTATTACACTAAAGGTAACTTTGTCCGGCACTGGAAATATAAAATCGCTACCGCCGCTGCAGATGCCGGAGCTTTCGGATTTTAGGGTCTATGAATCGGGGAATACTATATCGATCGACAATAAGGGGCGCCTTGTTTCGGGTTCGAAAACGTTCGAACAGGCTATTATCCCCAGGACTTCCGGGGTTTTCACAATACCTTCCCTGGAGTATGGTTTTTTTGATCCTAATCAAGGCGCCTATAAGGCTATCAGCACCCGGTCCATCCAGATTACGGCCACCGGTGAGGGGCTCGTCGATGTGGGCGGTGCACCGAAAAATATCATAGATGGCTCGATGAGATCGTTCTCATATATAATCACGGAGTTCCCCGAACCGGCAAATAATATAGACCTGTCAGGTCGTTTCTGGTTCTGGCTATTACAGGGGATACCAATAATCGGAGTGATCGCTGCGGTAGCAGTGCGTTCACATCACAGAAAACTCCTCGGGGATAGAGGCTACGCTCGCCGGATAACTGCGGCAAAAAGATCGAAATCTGTCTTTAAGTCGGCTGTGGCGAAAAAGAGATCAGGGGATTTTCCCGGCTTTTGCGGAGATCTTTACGATGCGGTTACAGGATTTATTGCCGACAGGCTCGATCTGGAGAAATCAGGTCTAACCATCGATGATCTTCGCACCAGTGAGAATATATCAGCGGATATTAAGGACGATATGACCCGCTTCCTCGAAAATTGTCAGACAGCCAGATTTGCACCTTTGAACTATGACACGAAGGCCGCCGATGATCTGCTGGAGGAGGCCTCAAGTTTGATCAGGCGGCTGGAGAAGGCGATATGAATCGATTTGGAGTACTTTTGTTATTCATCCTGCCTGCTATTCAGTCGCCTGCGTCAGCCACTACCAATGATACTCTCTGGCAAGAAGCTGCCGAATCTTATGATCGGGGTGACTATTCATCAGCAGTGGAGAAATACAACAGAATATTGGAACGCGGCTTTTCAGGTCCCGAGTTATATTACAATCTCGGAAATTCATATTTCAAGTCCGGAGAGTTGGGCGCTTCCATCTGGGCTTACCGCAAAGCCCTGAAGCTCGATCCCGATTTGAAACAGGTCAAGGCTAACCTCCAATACGTCCGCAGCTTTAATGCTGACAGAATAGAGGGGAAAGCGGGAGGATTTATTCTCGATATATGGGATTTTATGACAGGACTTTTTACATCAAGCGGTTATCTAATACTCTTCGCTGTTGCCTGGTGGATAACGGGGCTGGTGGCCGGGCTTATGATAATAAAACCCGGCACCAGGTCGTTGGCCTATTATCTATTGATAGTCAGCTTGGTTATTGCTATCTTTGCAGCCGCGGCATCGGCCAGAAGGATCAAACTGGATCGGCTTACAACCTGGGGAGTTCTGACGGCTCAGGCGGCTGATATCCGCGAAGGTCCGGGAACCGACTTTCAGAAGATCGAGATCGGTCACGAGGGACTTGAATTTAAAATTCTCGGGGAAAGAGAAGGCAGTTACCTGATTGAGCTGGGAAATAACCTCAGGGGCTGGGTTGAAAAAGAAACCGTACTTATAATTTGAATTTCATCAGACGAAAGAGCTTCTGGGGGTTTCTGCTTGCAGTAGGTTTACTGGTTTACTGTTTCTATGATTTCGATTTCTATAGCGTTTTGGCCGCTCTATCGTCTCTTAATATCAGTTTCCTGATTCCGCTTATATTCCTGGAGGTTGTTATAGCCTTTGTGCGCACGGTGAGGCTCAAGATTATCATTGATCCGGTAAAGAGAATAGGCATTACTCGCATGTTTCCTATCTATTGCATCGGGATGATGACCAACCTTTTGATGCCATATTTGACCGGCCAGGTCGCCCGCTTGTATATCATTAGCAAGGAAACCAAGCTTAGAAAGACCTTCGTCTTTACCACCACGGTTCTCGAGGTATTGTTCGATGGTATTGCTCTTTTAGGTATCGTATTGCTGATATCGTTATTTATTGTAATTCCGACTCAGTTTAAAGCATGGCATTTCGTGGTGCTGGGCGTAATAGTCTTTTCGGTATTGATTTTTCTTTATGTGGTGTCAAAAACTCACGGGAAAAGTCAAGATTTCCTCAGCAGATTTACGATCCACCTGCCGCCGGCCGTAAAAAAGAGAATCGATGAAATAAAATACTCGTTTCTCTCAGGGCTTCAATTCCTCAGAAGCACGAGGCATATGTTCGTTGTATCGGCATTGACATTACTATCATGGCTTATGCAGGCGGCCGTGGTTTACCTGCTTGTTCTGGCCTTCAGCTTTTCTGTAAGCCTGTGGGGCGCCGTGATTATCACCGCCGTAGTAACCATCATGATGACCGTGGTGCTGGCTCCCTGGAATATAGGCACTTTACAGGGCGCAACCGTTGCCGCTATGCAGCCTTTCGGTATTACCAAACCAGAGGCGCTGGCGTTTTCGTTCCTGCTTCATATCTTCGTCTACCTACCCCCGGTCATGCTCGGTGCTTTTTTCTCCTTTAAAGAAGGTTTAACTTACAAGGAGTTGAAGGACGAGGGGGAAAAAGGGGTCGAGGATATCGAAATTACAGATGTGGTGACTCCTGATGATAAGAGAGCCGCAGCAAAGTAATTATTCATAGAAATATCCTCATTAAATCAAATCTTAGAAGATTGCTCGCCTCATATGTATCATACAAGCGCCTCCCAACCGGGAAAATCAGATTTATCCACAACAGTAGGTTGTTACCGATTGTAGCCATACGAGGATTTCTGACTACGCATGGTCTATTTTGTGCACTATAGAGCCTGCCCTTTTGTGTTGACACGCTCACAGGTCTGCTGTTAACTTTATAAACTTTGAAAGAGAGTTCGATTGTCAGGAAAGCGAAAAGAATTGATGAAATTCTGGCGGATACGTATGGAACCAGGAAACAAACGAAATTGCGAGATCCTACCGAGGAGTTGATATTGACTGTTCTATCTCAGAATACGAATGATATTAACAGGGATCGCGCCTTTACCTCTCTAAGGAAACGATTTCCGGACTGGAATGACGTTGCGGAAGCTAATCCGTCTGCCATTGCCAGGGCAATCAAGGCCGGTGGGCTGGCAAATATCAAGTCGAAACGGATTGTCAAAATCCTCAGGCAGATAGGTGAAAGGTCGGCCGACTATTCTCTTGGATTCTTGGAGAGGATGTCGGATCAGGATGCGTGGGACTATCTGATGGAATTCGAGGGTGTAGGCCCTAAGACGGCCAGCTGTGTGCTGTTGTTTTCTCTCGGCCGAAGAGCGATGCCCGTGGACACCCATGTGCACAGGGTCAGCGTAAGGCTGGGGCTAATTCCTGACGGTTACACCGCCGAGGATGCTCATGAATGGTATAGAGAACTCGCTCTGCCTGTTGACATCTATCAGTTTCACATTAACATGATTCAGCACGGCCGCACCATCTGTCGTCCTCAAAAGCCAAAATGTGAAAAATGTCCTCTCAAGAGGCATTGCATGTATTTCAAAGGTCTGCGGGGATGATTAGAACACTCAGCTATCATCCCGATGAGGGGGTTAAAGAGCACGAGGGTCTGATACCTTTTGTTGAACTGATCAACGATGATGCCTATACCTTCTGGGTTGATCTGGAGAAGCCGACCGATGAGGAAGCTTTTATCTTGACATCGGATTTTAAATTTCACCCCCTGGTTATCGAGGATGTTATTGTTGAAAAGGCGCTTCCCAAACTGGATGTTTTCGATAGATATCTGTTTTTGGTCTTTTATACGACCTATTACAAAAGTGAAGGCGAGCTCGGTACCAAGGAGATGGACCTGTTTTTCGGCAAAAACTATGTCGTATCTATCCATAACGACGATTTCCCGGTTCTGGATAGGATACGCAATAAATGTCTGAGAGATGAAAGGATACTCTCCAGGGGATCGGATTTTGCTTTTCACACCATTCTTGACTATATGGTGGATGAGTTCGTCGAGGTGCGTACGGCGGTGCAGAAATTCATCGACCAGTTGGAAGAACAGGTTTTCTCGGGTCAGGCGGAGGCAAGCATTCTCAAAAGAATTTTCGAGCTGAAAGAGGACATAGGTTTTCTGAACAGGCTGGCTTCCTCGCAAAGACAGATCCTGTGGCGTTTCTCACGTGGTGAGTACAAACTTGTGGGACACGATTCAATAGTGTATTATCGGGATGTCTACGATCATCTGAACAGTATTGTCGAGCGTGCCCAGAATTTTAACGATATTCTTTCCAATATTCTTTCAGTCTATCTGTCTATGGCTTCTAATAAAACAAACGAAATAATGAAAACGCTAACCATCTTTACAGTTATCCTGCTCCCGTTATCGGTAATAACCGGCATCTACGGGATGAATCTGGATTTTCCTGAAAAACATGTGCCGGGAAGCTACTTTATGGTGCTGGGATTGATGGCTGTGATTATTATTGGGCTTCTGTTTTTTTTCAAAAGGAAAGACTGGCTTTAGACGGTTGACATGGTCGTTGGCGATAATTATAATGGCGTCGTAAGGTTTTGGGAGAGAGTCGAATGGATAATGTCAATGTTCTGAGAACCGGGTTTTTTGCGCCGGAGTTTTCTCTTCCAGATACCCACGGCCAGATATTTTCGCTGAAAGATAATCTGGAAAATCAATATCTGGCCCTCTGCTTTTTCCCTGCCGGGGCAGATATGAGGATAAAGGGATTTCTAAAAGATCTCAATTCCGGTCTTCCAATAACCTCGACTGATATGGTTGTTAACGTGGCCGCCATAAGCCCTGAACGCACCAACTCGCTGGTCAGACTTTCTGAGGAGCTAAGGCTCACTTATCCTGTTCTCTCCGATCACCAGCTTACGGTTTCAAATAGATACTATGTCACCGATTCAGATGATTTCCGGCCATCAGTTCACTTCTCCGTGTTTGTAATCGACGATGAACTTATTATACGTCATAGGGTTAGTGAGGTCAGTGGCGTTTCTGTGTTTGATCCCGCGGAATTAAGATCGACAATATCGGGAATGCTTTAAAAATTATTGAAACTTTATCCTGCAATAGAGTATTAAGAACAGGTGAACGGGCATAAGCCCGATTTGTTATGGGCGTTTCGAAAAATATGACGAATATCATAAATACTGCCGTATTGCGATGTCTGCTGACATTGGTTCTTTTGGTGGTGTTCTTGAAGGGTAGTGTTGCCGGAGAGACTCTAAGTCTGGATCTAAGAACCGCCATTGACATATCTCTCGAGCATAATGAATACTACCTGATTGCGAAGAAAGAGTTAGACAGGGCGGATGGTCAGATAATGGAGGCGGTATCCGGTGCTCTGCCGCGAATAACAGGAGGCCTGCGGTACGATAGAAACTGGCGGGTCCCGGTTGGGGTTTTCCAGATGGACGATGAGGTCGTCACCTTCAGATTCGGGACGGATAACAGTTATATTGCAGATCTCACGGTTACTCAGCCAATCTACTCGGGCGGAAGAACATTCACAGCTTTAAGAATGGCCCGGGTTTATAAGAAGATGGCCAGGGAGATGGTGACCAGGTCGCGGCAGGATCTGAAGTTTTTGGTATATAATAGCTTTTATGGAGCATTACTGGCGAATGAGATGCTCAGGGTTAACCGCGAATCTTACAGGCTGGCACAGGAGAATCTCGATGTCGCCCGGAAAATGTTTGATCAGGGAATGGTGGCAGAGTATGATCTGTTGCGCGCAAAGGTGGCCGTCTCCAATATCGAACCGCTTGTCATAAAAGCCGAAAATGACGCTGAAATGGCTGTCAGCAATTTGAAAAACGTTCTGGGTATCGATATGGATGTCGATATCAGTCTTGTCGCAGACTTAGATTCCAGTCAATTCATATTGCCTCCCATCGATCCTGGGCTGGCCAAAGCCGAACTGCGTGAGAATAGACCCGAAATTAAGATTAGCCAGAATGAAACTTCGCTCAGCAGACACATGGTCTCTATCGCAAAAGCCGACTACAGGCCGACTCTCTCTTTTTCAACCAGCCTGCAGTATCAAGCTCAGTTCAACAAGGGCAGCATCTTTGATAAGAGATGGGATCGTTCGTTAAACAGCATTATAATGCTCTCGGTGCCTATTTTCGACTCCTGGAAGACCCCCAGCAAGGTCAAGCAAGCTAAGGTGAGCTTAGTTCAGAGTAGTCTGAGAGAGGAATCTCTAATTAAGAGTATGATCCTCGATTTTGAGCAGAATCTTGGCAGATATAACGAAGCGAGAAAGAGGCTCTCGGCGCAGGGGGATGCAGTGGAGCTTGCCAGGCGAGGCTTAAGTATCGCAGGTGTCCGCTATGAAAATGGGATTGGAACGCAGCTTGAAGTATCCGACGCCCGGCTGGCTCTTGCCAGGGCGGAGATCAATAGAGCGGTGGCTCTGCACGATCTGGCGGTAAGCTACGCAGCGTTGATGAGAGCCCTGGGCAGGGATATCGGGCCTGTTAATTAACGGCAAAAGAGGCATATCATGAACAAAATCCTAAATCTACTCTTAATAGCCACAGTAATAATGGTAACATCAACCTGTGGTGATAAGAAGGCTGATGTCGCAGTTGAAGAGAAAGCGATCCCGATTACAGTCTCGTTGGCTGAATCGGGCGATCTTGCCATTGTAAAAGTCTATTCCGGTACCCTGGAGGGAGAGAAACAGGCCGAAATCGTCGCCTTCATCCACGAAGCGGTAGTGGAACTTCCGGTTTTGGAAGGGAATAAAGTATCCGCCGGGCAGGCGATTATAATGCTTGATAAAAACGGCGCGGCCTCACAGTACAATCAGGCTCGCGCGCTCTACATGGAAGCGAAGGATAATTATCAGAAGATGACAAAACTCCTGGAGCAGGGGGCCGTTTCCGAACAATCGTATATCAGCGCTAAAACAGGTTTCGAAGTAACGCAGGCCAATTTCGAGGCCGCCACCAGGCAGGTTGAACTGACCAGTCCCATATCCGGGATTCTGACCGAGCTATCCGTAAATGTCGGTGAATATGTACCGGTTGGCATCCCCATCGCCACCGTAGCCCAGACCGATAAGATCAGGTTGACGTTATTTGTCGACGGCGGGGGCGCAAGTTTCATCAAGAAAGGAGCGAAAGCCGCCATAACGGTTGAGTCGATCGGATATTCGGGCAAGAAGTTTGGCGGTTTTGTAACCGAAGTTTCCAGATCCGCCGATCCGCAAACCCGGCTGTTCACGGTCGAAATCAGCATAAATAACGAAAATGGTGGTCTGGCTCCCGGGATGTTTGCCAGGGCCGAGATAGTCGTTAACGAGCTTAAATCCATATTGATCGTTCCCAGGGAAGCAGTTTTCTCAGTAGAAGGAGTGTATAAAGTTTATAAGCTGGAGGGCGACCGTGCCAGGGAGCAATCCATTTATATTGGAGAATCGACATCTAAATCAATCCAGATTGTATCAGGTTTGGCTGATGGCGATACGGTGGTGGTTATCGGTCGAAATCTGGTTGAGGATGGATCTCTGGTTAAGATAGCGGGCGACGATGACGCCAGCGAGCAAGATATCCTCACGGGAGAGACGGCCACGGAAGATTAAGCCATGTATATTTCCAATGTTTCGGTAAAAAGACCGGTATTTACCACCATGGTCACGATTGCCCTTATTGTCGTGGGCGTTGCCTCCTATAATCAGATGGGCGTTGATCTCTTCCCCGATATCGACTTTCCTTTCGTAATCATCACGACGGTATATCCCGGAGCGGGCCCGGAGGCCGTATCAACCGATGTGACTCAGAAGATTGAGGATGCTGTCAATCCGATATCCGGGGTTAAGCATATAGTCTCGACTTCGTATGAAGGAATTTCTCAAGTCTTTGTGGAATTCACGCTTGAAACCAGGGGTATCGAAGCGGCGCAGGAGGTTCGCGAAAAGGTTTCCACGATAAGATCGGATCTGCCGCGCGACATCGAAGAACCGATAGTCCAGAGATTCGACCCCGAATCACAAGCGATAATATCGATTGTTATGGGTGGTGACAGACCTCCAAAAGAACTTACCTCTATAGCCGATAAATTGGTCAAGGAAAAATTAGAATCAGTTGAGGGTGTTGGTGCCGTGGCCATTGTTGGCGGCAGTGAGCGGGAATTTCAGGTTTTGCTCGATCTCGATGCCGTGAATGCCAGGATGCTGGCGTTCGATGATATCGCTTCTGCCATTTCCAATTCAAATTTCGAGCTTCCCGGCGGGCACCTGAACCAGGGGGAGAGCGAAATCCTGGTTCGCACCATGGGTCGTTTTGAAAGCGTCGACGATATAAAAAATGTTATCATCGAGAATACAAAGGGAAAAGTGATTCGTTTAGGCGATATTGCCACGGTCGCAGACACGATCGCCGAGAGGCGCGGCCTGGCCCGTTATGACGGCAGGGAAGCCGTAACCCTGGAGGTAAGACGGCAATCCGGGACCAACACCGTAGAGGTGGCCAAGGCAGTGAAGAAAAAGCTAGAGGAAATCAATGTCCTGCTTCCTTCCGGCGTGACTGCAGAAGTCGCCCAGGATAATTCGATATTTATCGAGGAATCGCTGCATGATGTTCAGGTGACGATATTCGTCGCGGGGGCGCTGGCGATCCTGGCCATATTCTTGTTCCTGGCCAATATCCCCTCTACCATTATAACAGCCGTGGCTATACCGACATCGATTGTGGCAACTTTCACGGCCATGAAGTTTTTGGGATTCACACTCAACATGATGTCGCTTATGGCGCTATCACTGGCCGTCGGCCTGTTGATTGACGACGCTATCGTTGTGATTGAGAATATATACAGACACCTTGCCGGCGGGGAATCGCCGGTCGAGGCGGCGAAAAACGGTACATCGGAAATCGGCCTGGCGGTAATGGCGACCACGTTTTCAATAGTAGTGGTGTTTTTACCGGTGGCATTCATGTCTGGTATTGTCGGTCGATTCTTCTACCAATTTGGCCTGACCATTGCCGTGGCGGTTCTGGTTTCCCTGTTCATAGCCTTTACGCTTACTCCGATGCTGGCCTCGAAATTCCTGGAGAAGGAAAAGCCATTAAAGAGAGGATCTAAAAATCCTATCACCGTCGTACTCTATTACTGGAACCACTCCTTCAAGAAGTTCGGTGAATTTTACAAAGTCGCCCTGGCATGGGTGCTGGAACATAGACTCGTGACCCTGGCTATGGCCATCGGCGGATTTGTGATTTCGATCTATCTTGCGGGGTTCTTGGGAAATGAATTTATCCCTCCATCGGATCGTGCAGAGTTGTACGTTAATTTCAAGGCCATGCCGGGTTCGAGCCTGCAGAGGACATCGTATCTGGCGAGTCAGCTTGAAAATAAGATCGCGGCTCATGATGATATCGTGAAGCATCAATTGTTGACTATCGGCGGCGGGGTTACTCCGATCAATGAGGGTCAGGTCTATTTGAAATTAACGGATAAGAACGAGCGCGATATCTCAGTATTTCAATTTATGGATATTCTCCGCGAGGAATTATCTGAGGTTCCGGGGCTATCGATGAGCATTGCCATCGAGCCAGGGCATGGGGGAGCGGGCAGTCTTGTTGAATACTCGATAAGAGGCCCGGATTATGTTCGGCTGAAAGAGCTTGCGGCCTCATTAGAGCAGATTTTGGAAGAGACACCCGGGGCCGTGGACGTGGATAACAGCGAGAAACAGGCCCGGCCGGAGCTTCAGGTTGAAGTCGACAGAGATCTGGCCAAGGATCTGGGATTGACTATTGCAGACATAGGCATCGGCGTAAGAAACATGGTTGAGGGATCTCCTGTCAGCAGGTTCAAAGAGGGGGACGAGGAGTACGATATCAGGGTCCAGCTGGCATCTCAATACAGGACCGATATCGAGAATCTGAACAATATATATATCGCTTCTGAAAAACAGATCAGGGGAGAGGATATGTATGTTCCCCTTCGGCAAGTGGCCCGGATTTTCGAGAAGAAAGCTCCCACGGAGATCCGTCGCTACGATCGCCAGCGCGAGATCAGGGTCGGTTCCAATGCCGCAACGGGCTTCACCATGGGCGATGTTCTTGGACCGGTAAATAGCGCGATGGGAAACCTCGATATCCGCCCCGGATATTCAATCACTCCGGTTGGCGAGGCTGAGATTCAACAGGAATCTTTCGCCGAAATATATATCGCTCTTATGCTGGCAATAATCTTTGTCTATTTACTTTTGGCCTCGCAGTTCGAATCATTCTTGGATCCATTCGCCATGGGGATGTCGCTTTTAATGGCGCCCATGGGAGCGATCCTCGGACTTTTGATCTTTGGTTCCTCCATATCCCTTATGTCTCTCATCGGGATTGTGTTCTTGATGGGACTGGTCACCAAGAACGCCATATTGCTTATCGATTTCATCAAGCAGGCCCGACGTCGCGGAATGGGTCGCACGGAGGCAATCTTACAGGCGGGACCAATCAGACTCCGACCCATCATGATGACCACTCTCTCGATGATCTTCGCTATGTTGCCCCTGGCTCTTGGCGTCGGTCCCGGGGCCGAATTCAGGGCGCCGATGGCGCAGGCAGTGATCGGCGGATTAACATCGTCCACCCTTTTAACATTGATCATTGTTCCGATAGTCTATACATTGTTGGATGATATGGTAGCATTTGTCACCGGAAAGCGGAAGAAATCGAAAGCAGAGCTTGCCGCTGGAACCGGGGCCGAGGGTCTCGTAGTTGATGATAAATAATGTTACCCGTCAAATTTGATAAGCTTTCCGGAAGCACTAAGCTTTTTCTGGATTTCATAAACTTTGCCGGAGCCGCTCCCCGGTTCTATAAATATGATTTCAGGGATCCTTCATCGTATGTGAAGGCAGCTGAACAGATTGACCGAAAATCCTACCAGAGAGAAAAACTGGTGTCTATTATAAGAGATGCCACACATCATTTGAACTTACCGGAAAAAACAAAGGCTAATATTGATAAACTCGCAAACTCCGAGTGCCTTGTCGTCTTCGCCGGTCAGCAGGTCGGGATGCTTCTGGGCCCGATGTATACGGTTATAAAGGCGCTGACCGCTTATAAGTTAGCATCGAAACTTGAATCCGAATTGGGCCGGCCGGTCGTTCCATGTTTCTGGATGGCTACCGACGACCATGATTTCGATGAGATTAGAGATGTTCGCCTGCTGAATCGAGCGGGGGGTTGTTTAAGCGTTTCATATGAACCTGTTTCTCCTCCGGGCGGCGCTCCGATGGCCGATGTTTTGCTCGACGGAAAAATCGCGGATCTGTTAAAGCGGGTGGAAGAAAATCTAATAGAGACCGAATTCACCGATCATATCAAAAAGCTACTGGAAAGCAGCTATTTACCCGGCAAACATCTGCCCGAGGCCTTCGCCGCTCTGTTCAACCAACTAATGGAAGATTTTGGCATCGTGCCGATAGATCCTAATTATCCCGGTCTTAAGCAGATCATGGCGCCTGTGTTCCGCCGCGAAATTGAAAATCACCACGAGATATTCGAGCACTTTGAAAAACAATCATTGGATATTATCAGCGCCGGCCGCCACCGGCAGGTCCACAAGACCGGTGATACTCTTAATCTATTCGTCAATAAGAGCGGTAGAAGAAATATAGTTGTCGAGAATCGGAGATTTCATCTTGACGGTCATGATGACATTTATACCCGAGAACAGCTTCTGGAGATGCTGGATAAATCCCCCGAAAAGTTTTCGCCGAATGTCTGTCTAAGGCCTATAGCGCAATGTCTGGCCTTTCCCACCGTCTGTCAGGTGGTGGGGCCGTCGGAGGCGGCATATTTTGCACAGATACAACCTCTTTTCGATTATCTGGATGTTGCCTGGCCGGTCGTCAGACCGAGGATTTTCGCAACAATTGTCGAGCCCCATATACAAAAGATCATAGATAAACTCTCCCTGGATTTTGCATCTTTATATGATGATTCCGAGTATGAGATAAGCCGAGCCATCAAAGAAAATTTCCCCCCGGAGACTCAGCAAAAAGCCGAATCTCTAAGATCCGAAATAGATAAACCGCTTCGGGATCTATTGAAATCATTAGAGAATTCAGATTCTGAAAGCGGCCAGGCTATCGAATATACCAGGAAGAGAATAGATCACGAACTGAACCATCTCTCAAAGAAATTGTTTGCCGCCCATAAGAAACGTCATGAGACAGTTAAGGGCCAGATATATCGTGCGGCGAATTTCCTGTTTCCAGATGGGAAATTTCAGGAGCGGGTATTATCACCCGTATATTTTGCCAACAAGTTCGGCCCGGGCATTTTTAAGAAGATCGAAAGCGAACTCGATATCGATTCTGTTGATCACCAGATTGTAGAGATCAAAAAATGAAAGTTGGCATAGTATGCTATCCCGTCAAAGGCGGCTCCGGCGTCGTGGCCTCGGAGTTGGGACTGGCGCTGTCGTCGGCGGGCGTAGAGGTTCATTTTTTTTCATACGCACTTCCTTTTCGGCTTACCGGATTTGATTCGAAGTTTATCTTTCACGAAGTAGAGGTATCAAATTATCCGCTCTTTAAATATCCGCCCTATACGCTGTCGTTGGCGACCAGACTCGCCGAGGAATCAAAAAGGGTAGGGCTCGACATTATCCACGCTCATTATGCCATTCCTCATGCCATCAGCGGCTATATCGCCAGGCAGATTCTGGGGCCCGGCGGACCGAAGTTGATAACAACTCTGCACGGCACTGATATAACATTGGTCGGGCAGGATTCTTCCTTCAGGGCCGTCACGAAATTCTCAATGGAGGCTTCGGACGCCCTCACTGCCGTCAGCAAATTTATCAGCGATAGCACTTGTGAATCATTCGGGATCAAAAAGCCGATAAAGATTATCCCCAATTTCGTGGACATATCGAGGTTCAAACCTGATCAGAAGGGTTGCGATCGCTCGGAGTTAGCCTTACCCGATGAGAAAATCATTATGCATATGTCCAATTACAGACCCGTTAAGAATGCCGCCGACGTCATCCGGATATTCGGGATTGTGAACAAGAAATTACCGTCGAAACTGATTCTGGTGGGTGACGGCCCGGAAGCGCCTAATGTACTCTCGCTTGCCGAACAGATGGGATTGAAAGAAAAAACAATCTTTCTCGGTGGACAGGATATGGTCGAATCCGTTCTTTGCAAAGCGGATCTATTCCTCCTGCCTTCGGCCTCGGAAGGATTTGGATTAGCCGCTCTGGAAGCGTTAGCCTGCGGCGTGCCGGTGGTTGGCTCCATCGTGGGAGGCCTGCCCGAACTGGTTACCGATGGCGAGGTCGGGTATCTGGAGCCGATAGGTGATGTGGAAGCTATGGCGAAAAGATCAATCGAAATCCTCTCAGACGATAATCTTCATAAATCGATGTCAAAAAACGCTCGCAGGTTGACAGTTGAAAAATTCGATACCGGAGATGTCGTCAAAGAGTACTACCAATTCTATGAAGAGGTTTTGAAAAATGGGTTCTGAAACCATCAAACTGGACGTCCTGGCCATTGCGGCACACTGCGATGATACCGAGATTGTCTCAGGCGGCACCATGATAAAGCTCGTCGATCTGGGATATAGCGTGGGTATCCTCGATCTGACCGCCGGAGAATCCGGTTCCCGCGGTGATGCCGAGACGAGAACCAAAGAGGCTGAATGCGCCGCTAAGTCGATGAGATCGAAATATAGACATAACCTGGGCCTTCCCGACGCAGGTCTTTACGACACGCAGGAAAACGCCCTCAAGGTGGCGGAGGTTGTCAGGCGAACGCAGCCGGAGCTTGTGATACTGCCGTACTGGGAACAACGGCACCCCGACCATGCCGCAGCCAACCGTATCGGATACCGGGCATGTTTTCTCGCCGGGCTTGATAAGATGCCGATCCCCGGGGAGGCGCACCGTCCCCGAAAAATCATATACTCGACATCATTTCATGATACGAAGCCCACGTTCGTGGTGGATATCACCGAGCAGTTCGAGCGGAAGTGCCAGGCCGTGGCTTGCTATAAAACGCAGTTTAAGGAGAAGCCGGGTCAGCGCGAGGTTTTTCCGCCGGCCCGCAACATATTCGATTACATGGAAATTAGAAACCGGCAGTATGGGTATATGATCGGCGTTCGCTATGGGGAGTGCTTCATACAGAAGGAAAACCTCAGTATAGATGATCCGCTGAAACTGCCGGGCAAATCGATTTAAAGAACTTATCTGCAGGGACAAAACAT
>CBDVBL010000003.1:0-17131 GCA_965372205.1 uncultured bacterium | reverse complement strand
GTCTGCTGCTTTAAGATTTGATACAAATTGGCCGGCTCTTGAGAACCGGGGAACCTTATCGCCTGACAATTGTATATTGTAGTATATTGTTACCGCACCGTTGAATCTGCACCTAACGACAAAACTAAATTAATCCGTCTACCGGGAGGTTAATCATGCCGAAAAGTCTGTTTAATTCCGGCTGTATCACAGTGCTTATTGCAGTTTTCTGTTTCGCGATTATGATTGCGCCGATTGCCACAGCCCAGGAGGGGGAATCCGACGCGCCCGCCCCCAAACATTCTCTCAAAGATGGAGCCTGGGCTTTACAGTTTCAACTGGGTAGCGCCCTTTCACCGCGGGGATATGAAAGTATGGTCATCTCAGCCAAATATCATCTAACAAATAGATCTGCAATTCGCCTTGGTTTCGATATTAATGGCGATATTTATTTCGGAGGCCACACAAGTCATAGGGGGGCACCCCCGGATGATACCCTTTATAGTTCCTCAAGGGATAATATCAATCGTCAGGGAATCAATCTGAAATCTGAATATCTTAAATACACCCAGATAGATCCGCAACTGCATTTCTTCCTTGGTGCCGGCCCAACTTTTGGTTTTTCGCACTATAAATCCAAAAGAAATGACAGGCGTACCTACCCTCCCGAGCCCAAAGGGCCTAGATACATTTCCGAGGATTATAACTGGTCGTTAGGTATTTCCGCTCTACTTGGAGCGGAATGGTTTCCGTCAAAGAGGATCAGTTTTATAGCAGAATATGGTGTGTCATTTGATTATACGTATGCCTTAAGAAAATCGGAATATACCACTGACGAGGGTGTTTACTTTAATCGATCCAGATTTCATATGAATTATTTTTCGCTGGACCTTCTGGCGGCGAAAATCGGCATCGCTGTATATCTCTAAATTATTCTGCCCGAGCCTGATCCTCTCATAATTGTTCTAGGGCTATGAAAAGGCTGCCGTATGGCCGGAAGGTGTTATTTCTACTTTTCTATTTTTCCTATCTTATGGTTGAGTTCCTCAAATCCCTTTGCATCCCATTCAGGCATACCTGCTTCCGTCAGATATTTCTTTGCTTTTTTGAGATGGTCCAGCGCAGTCTTAGGATTCCCTTGCGCCAGCGCAATATCGCCCAACTTGCGATGTGAAAATCCCACCCATTCGGCGTTTTCGGGCGATGATTTCTGATCGTATAGTTTCACAGCCAAATCATAAACCTCATTCATCCACATAGAAGCAGAATCGAGCTACCCGACCGGCCAATCGGCTACGAGCATCGATTGCTCAATGCCCTTCTAGTAATGATATTCCCGGGCCTTCCTTAATGCTTCCAGCCATCCCTCATAGGGGCCGAGGAAAAGGTACAAGAAGTATAGCTGCAACGCCCATTATGGCTGTGTGCCGCCGTGGCATTCATAGCAGCCGATTTCCCGCCAGGCCTCATCTATATCCACGGGATGTTTGAATTCAAGGCCTTCCTGGGAGACGGAAACCTCGAATGTCTCGCCACTACCCTGGGACATGATACTATGGCAGGCCTTGCACTCGTGGGTGATTGTTATTCCGTCCTCATTCTTATGACTGCCCTCATGACAGCGCATACAGCCCTTATCGTAAAAGTGCCCGATATTATCCAGATAGTGAGTCCAGTTCGCTTTCATTTCCGGGAAGATGTTCGTGGAAAAAGCCTTCTGAGCTGATACAATAGCTGCATCTATCATCACCCGGTTTTCTCCATAGAATTCAGGATAATTGATCCGGTAATAATCGGTGATATAATTGGCTATACCGGCAATGGCTTCTTCGTTACTCGAATATTCCCGGGACAGTGCCTCCACAGCGATCCTTTTGATTTCGGGAATAGTCGGCTTGACCTGACCGGTCAGGATCGCTTTATCGATAGCATAATCCGGGGAGTAAAAAATATGGCTCGGCCGGTTGTGGCAGTCCATGCAATCCATCACCCTCGGGGTCGCTGCGGCGATTTCCTCGGGCGTTAGAGGTTCCGTCTCGTCCTGGTACACCGTGATCCGGCCGGTTTCCTGATCAACGATCCTAACCCAGGGGATATCCTGCCGCTCGTCGTCACGAGCAATATATTCCACTTTGACTCCAATGTTCATATGCCAGTGAATCCCGGACGTCTGTCCGGTTTTGGGGTCGCCGCCACCGGTTTTAATAAGCAGGTTTATAGGCCAGTGCGTATTTTCCTCATCATAAATATAATGGTTAATCTGTCTCTGCTGAGCTCCGAAAAACTGTTCGGGCCAGTGACACTTCTCGCAGGTTTCTTGGGCGGGCCGCAGGTCCTCGATGGGGGTGGGGATGGGCCTGGGATATACATTCGCCGTCACGGCATAAACCTGATAGGCGCCCGAAAGCTTCGATTTGGTATACCACCCCGCTCCCGTACCGACATGGCAGGCGGTACAGGCCACCCTGGCGTGGGGAGAGCCCTGATAGGCGATATATTCCGGGGCCATGACCGAATGACACAGCTTCCCGCAAAATTCCACTGATTCCGTGTAATGGTAAGCCTGGTAAGTGATAACGGCGCCGATCAAAGCAATCAATATCGAAACATGAACAAAAATAAACGTGGCGGTTCGATGGGCTCGCTTGTTAAGGTCAATATATGGCCATCTCCTATACGGTATCTCACCGGTTTTCTGCCACCGACGCCAGTGGCGATACATGCCAATGGGAATTAAAATCAGCCCGACAGCAAGTATTGGCGGCAATATGATATAAACATATATGCCGATATACGGATTTTCGATGCGGGAAAAGAAATTGAAAACCAGGTTAAAGACTATCAGAAGCAACGTAAGCGAGGCAATCAAGACCCCGATTGAACTTATCCAGTTGTTGAATACTTTTGAAATTATTGATTTTTCCTTCATCAGTCTTGTCCCATCTCCCATCAGGGCCAAAAATCGTGCCTGACGCACCGATAATCAAGAACCTTCAGCTTTGCATGTAGTTAATAAAGAAGGGCTTCGCTGGCAAGTATTTTTATTATTATTTTGCAATGTATCCGGCCTGGAGGCGGTGCGATGCCCGGGTTATGACTTCCGACCGGTGGATGGACTAAGTAGCTTCAAAATAACATGAATAATAAGAGCCGGAACTAATACTATAATCTTCGAAGACTACGTTCAAGAAATAAATACTGAATTGCCGACCCATGTTTATTATACGCGGCGATATATGATCTAATAACCGAAGGTCAGAGGTTCTATGTAGAAAACCTTAAATAAATATTGACTTTCAAGGCCGGTGAGGATAAAATGGTAAAGCGTTTCGTCACTATTACCAGGACGCTCCCGGAGACGATTTTTTGAACTGGCCCAGGATACCCCAGCAAATAATAAGTTTAGCCGTTCTCTTTGCAATAGCTATCGCCGCTCTCGTTGTGGCCCGCATATTGCTTGTTCCGGAATCATTCGGAAAATACGGTCATTACAGGGCCAATGCGGTCGGTGAGATAGCTTCTCAGGAGATAAAATACGCCGGAAATATCGCCTGTATTGATTGCCATGACGATATTTCCGAACTCAAAGAACGATCTCATCACAGGGATGTATCCTGCGAAGTGTGTCACGGACCCACAGCGAAGCACATTGAGGCCCCCGATGAATTCACACCTGACGCACCGCGGGGGCGCGGATATTGTCCGCTTTGTCATGGCTACAATCCGTCACGCCCCACCGGGTTTCCGCAGATTATAACGATGTTTCATAATCCCGGCGAGGCGTGCATGAAATGCCATAATCCGCATAATCCTCTGCTGCCGCATACGCCGGAGGAATGCAGCGCCTGCCACCGTGAAATTGCAAATAAAAAGAGAGTATCCCATCATGTTTCGTTGCCCTGCACAAGATGTCACATCGTTCCAGAGGAACATTCAGTCAATCCGCAGTTTGCGTTTGCTCAGAAGCCTGTGAAAAGAGAACTTTGCGGGGAGTGCCATTCCAGCCGGGCAAAAAGCCCCAGGGAGATTCCCCGGATAGACCTTGAGACTCACTGGGGACGTTACTTATGCTGGGATTGTCACTACCCGCATTATCCGGAGGCCAGATGAACAGGAAAGAATCCGCCAAGTCAAGCCGCAGAGAGTTTTTAATAAGCTGTTCAAAAGCGCTTCCGATTACGGGTTTCTTTTTCATTCCCTTTAGTTCCGGTCAATTACTTTTCGGCCAGGAGCTCAATGAATATGACCCCACCCAGCACAATTACGCAATGGCGATAGATATTCATAAATGTATAGGTTGCGGCAGGTGCGTCGCCGCCTGCAAAAAGGAGAACGACGTTCCCGAAGAACCTCATTACTTTCGCACCTGGGTGGAAAGATATATCATTTCTACGGATGGAGAAGCCCATGTGGATAGCCCGAACGGCGGTATAGACGGTTTTCCGGAATTCAAAGGTGATATTAATGTCCTGCGATCATTCTTCGTTCCCAAGCTGTGTAATCACTGCGCAAATCCGCCATGTGTTCAGGTATGCCCGGTTGGCGCCACCTTTGTGAGCCGCGATGGCGTTGTTTTGATCGACGAGAAATATTGTGTCGGTTGCCGGTACTGCATTCAAGCCTGCCCTTATGGCGCTCGCTTCCTTCACCCCGACAAGAGAGTGGCGGACAAATGCACATTTTGCTATCACCGAATCGTAAAAGGGTTGCTCCCCGCCTGCGTGGAGAGCTGCCCAACTCAGGCACGCGTTTTCGGGGAGGCCGGATTACAGAGCAGTCCATTAAGGCGATTTCTCCGTTTTAACGATATCATTGTTCTCAAAGCATCGCTGAATACTCGGCCCAAAGTCTATTATGCCGGAGCGGACGGGGAGGTGAGATAACCGATGGAGGCACTTGCGACCAACATAATGACCGGACTTCAAGACGTCACCGGCTACATATACCCTAATGAGTTCGAATTGCACTGGGGGCTTTTGATTGTGCTCTATCCATATCTTACGGGCCTGGTTGCCGGCGCTTTTATCCTTGCCTCACTCGAAAGAGTATTTAATGTAAAAGCGCTGCTTCCGGTTTACAGGTTATCCCTCTTAACCGCATTGGCATTCCTGTTTGTGGCGCCGTTGCCGCTTCTGGCCCATCTCGGTTACCCGGAACGTTCTTTTGAAATGTTTCTGACACCGCATACGCAGTCGGCGATGGCTATGTTCGGGTTCGTTTACGCCTGGTATCTTATGGTCGTATTGCTGCTGGAGATCTGGTTCGATTACCGGAAGGAAATAGTAACCTGGTCACGGGAAAAAAGAGGAATATCGAAATATCTTTATCGGATACTTTCGTTGGGTGCAATGGATATGTCGAAAGAATCCTTACTTTTCGATAGGAAGATAGGCAAATTCATCACTATTATAGGTATCCCATCGGCATTCCTTCTGCATGGTTATGTAGGATTTATTTTCGGATCGATCAAGGCCAATCCCTGGTGGAGCAGCGTCCTGATGCCTATAGTTTTCCTCTTTTCCGCCATCGTCTCCGGTATCGCCTTGATTCTCGTGATTTACATGATCACCACCCTGTTTCGCTGGAAACAGATGGATATGTCCTGCCTTAACAAGCTGGCCGAGTTTCTGATCTATGCCATGATTGTCGATTTTTCGTTGGAGCTTCTGGATTTTATCCAACGGCTCTACGAATCCGAAGAATCTATCAATATATTATCGCAAATGATATCCAGCAGGTTATTCCTCAGCCTGATAATCTCCCAGATCATTCTCGGGGGGGTCGTTCCTATGGTAGCACTGGTCTGGGCAAGGTTCGGCAGAGTCCCGGATGAGATGCGCAGGATAGCCTATTTCCTGGCCGCCATACTGGTGCAGGTAGGTATTTTCAGCACTCGATGGAATGTCGTGATCGGCGGACAGCTATTCTCCAAGAGCCTCAGGGGCCTGACGGTTTACAAGGTGGAGTTGCTGGGACTCGAAGGCTTGTTGATGACAATCCTGTTATTGATTGCGCCGCTTGCCATCTTATATGTCCTCTCCAAATTGCTGCCGCCCTGGCCCGACGCGGAGGTGAAAGTATGATGTTCTCCGCACAGGAATACAACTCATAATATAACTTCCTGCATTGGCGGTTTATTTCATCGTCCTTACTTGACATAAAGCTAAATTTTTTAATTATTATATTATACGGGACGCATTAAGTTTACAAAACAACACCGCCCGTATATTTTTTCGGGGGGTGGATAGATTAATTACGTCTAAAATGCAAGGGAGCCACGGATGAAAGAATCGACTCAACAGTCTTTAGATACCATCTCAATAGGTATTAATGCGGAACTGGCGGCTTATATTTTCTACAAACGGGCCTCTGAAAAGATCGAAGATCAACAGATAGCCCCCATGTTGACCAAACTGGCCGGTGAAGAGAAGGATCATTACTGGACTCTCGAGGCCGAATATGATAGCCTGGTCCGTTCCGAGAAATGGATTTCCTATAACGATATCATGCGGAAAGACGGCCTGCCGGAAATTCCGGAGGAAATGACGGAAAAGCATAAGACGAGATTGGATGCGCTGGAAACCACATCCGATACCCGGTCAATTCTGGAAATGGCTATCGAGCTTGAGGAGGAGGCGCGCGATCTTTATCGATCTCAGGCCGAAAAGGTAGATGACCCGCTGGCAAAGGAAATGTTTACATTCCTGAGCAAATTTGAACAGGGACACGTCAATGTTATAAGCAGCTGGCTTGCGAAGCTGGGATAATGACAATTATCGAACACTACTGAGACAGTATCAAAATGGGAAGACCAGAAAAATTGCCACATCCCAGACGGAATGGGAGATGATGGCAGGCCAGAGCGAGCCGAACCGCATATAGATCCAGCCCCAGAATAAACCGCATATCAAGGCGGCCATGAACAGTATGAAGTTGCCGGCCCAGAGATGGACGCCGGCATATATTATGGCTGCTACAAGCCAGCCGAAAATCCGGCCGTATCTTTTCGATAGAACCCTCTGCACCATTCCCCGCCAGAATATCTCCTCCGCAGGACCGATCCAGAAAAATAACAGCAGGCCTACCTTCCAGTGATCCATCTGCGCCTTGTTGCTGTAAATCGAATCGATCTGCCCGGAGGCGAAATCGAGTATCAGGCGGGAGAGAAAATTGCCAGCCCAGAATACCGCATACAATATCACGGCCGATAAAAGGCCCCAGAATATATAGCTTTTCTTAAATTCAAATAGCGCCAATCGATCAGCGCCGGAAAACGCAATCGACCAGACTGCCAGAAAACCTGCTGCTACGGTCATTCCCCACCAGAAATTAACCAACTCGAGGCCGAATAATGCCAACCAGAAAAGGGCGGCAAAAACCGCCCCTGTTATCATCGGGAGCATAGAAATCCTATCATGCCACGAACTTGTTCAATACAAACGAGAGGGTCAACAGGATTCCGAACAGAAAATGAAACTGCGCAGTTTGGACATCGACCAACGCCAGCGATGGATCGCTTTTTTCAAGCTTGGGGCTGATCGTCTTCATCAGTTTAAATGCAAGGGGCAAGGTTAGAAGGACTATCAACGACCACGGCGAGATGGTCTTCACAAGGACCATAATCAATACAGATAGATAGGCCCCAATAACAAGGATGTAATAGAAAAATGCGGCGAATTTTCTGCCGCCCATAATAGACGCCGTCTTGAATCCGGTGCGGGCGTCATTGTCGATATCTCGATAATCGTTGGCCTGCAGGATGGCCGCGACCAGACATCCCACCGGCAGGCTGACCCAGATGACATGCCAGCCGAACGAAAGCCCCTGAGCCAGGTATCCTCCCAGAACCATTAAGGGCCCCATCATCAGGAATACCCAGGGCTCGCCCAGGCCGCGGTATTTGGTGCCGATCGGATCGGCAGTATAAAATATCCCGCCAATGAAGCCGACTACACCTAAAATTAAGATTGGAATTCCCCTCAGGTAAACCAGCCATAGCCCGAGAGCAATTCCAATTATCCATAGGACAATGCTGCCCCACAGGATCTGTTTCGGCTTCATCAGGCCGAACGGCAAGATCTTTGATGATCCATAAATCTCTTTTGTATCAAAACCCTTGATAAAATCGAAATAATCCGATATCAGATTTGTGGCAGCGTGATAGATAACACCCGCCAAGAGGGCAATAACAAAGATTCCCCAGTTGAAACCGCTTTCCATTTCGAGCCAGGCCAGAAATGATCCAACCAGTACCGGAACCGCCGAGGCGGTAAACGAAAAAGCTCTAACCGCCTGAAACCACAATGCCAGCTTTGATTTTTGTTGCGACAAATCAAACCTCCATGCTGTCTGCGCCGAGCGCTGTTTTATAAGCGTCGAAGGCGGCATCATCGAAAAGGACGAAGCCGACACTTTTAATGAAATTCGAATCTTTTAGGTAATCCAAGGCGGCCTTATCGAGCGGAAAACCTCCCACGCCGGTGCCTAACGCCGGGAAATCAATCGATTCAAGATTCAGTTCATCGGCCCGCAGAAGCGAGTTGTAAGTCGCCATCCAGATCTTGTTTTCATCTGTTTTCAAATCCTGCCCCATGACGGCGGCATGGATGACATATTTATTAGGCAGCGAACCGGCTGTTGTGGCAACCGCCTCCCCCACCGGAATCGGCCCTCTGGATACCGCCTCATCCTCTATTTGTTGGCCACCCTTGTGCTTGATCGCTCCCGCCACCCCCGCTCCCATCCAGAGATGGTTGTTGGCGGCGTTGACGATGGCATCGGCGGCCGATTCGGTGATGTCTCCTTTGATGATCCTTATTGTTTTTCCCGGCATGATTAAGAATCCGCCTTTATTTTTCGGGCGTGAAGATACTTCCCGATTTTCTCCGGCGCAAGTCTTTTCGTCAGGTAGATTAATCCCAGGCCGATAGCGGCTCCGTAAACTGCACCGGCTATCACATCTGATGGATAATGCACGCCCTGATAGACCCGCCCTATCGCAATGAAAGTGGCGATGGGATATAGGTAGTAGCCCGTTGATTTGTAAAAGCCACCGATCACCACCGCCAGGCCGAACATATTGGCGGCGTGGGACGATGGAAAACTGAAACGTCCGCCGCAACCATCGACAACCCTCACCCAGACCAGCGACAGGTCATGGCAGGGCCGAATCCTCCCCACCAACGGCTTTATGATGCGATATATCGTGGGGTCTATTATCAAAGCCGCCAGCACAGCCAGAGCCACCATCCATCGTCCCCGGGGGCCCCCCTTCCAGAGAAGCACGATGGCGATGAGAACTACCGGCCAGCGCCAGATATCGAAATCGCAGAGGTAGGTGAAAAAATAATCAAGCGCCGGCGTGGCGATTGTGTTATTTAAGAATTTCAAAAGCGCCAGATCGACAGACAAGATAACCTCCCTTTAGGATATAATACGGTGGGGGATCATGATTGACAAGAGATGAAATAATGGCTAAATAACACCTATATATTGAAATCGAATCTAACAACAATCGTCTGGATTGGCAATCGTTTGGGGAACGCTAAATCACAAATGGGCTTGACCTCGCTGAATGAGTTTTTTGGCATGGCGTTGATACTGGCTGCAGCCATCATGCTCTTATGTTTGATGAGCGGATGCAGCGTCATCGGTCTCGCCATCGGCGCAAGCGCCGATGGGGGAAAATCCGATAAAGAGGATTACGCCATCTCAGAAATTGAATTTATTAAACCGGGAAAGGAAGTTACCGTTGTCCTAAATACGAAAGATATGATAAGCGGGAAATATCTGCGGACTACTCAAATTTCCGATCATGAATACGATTTGCTTTTTGGGGAATTTCGCGAAGAATCACGCAATCTGTCTGGAATCCCGGCGCCGGGCGATACCATCACAATATTCGATCTGGCGGGTAGACAATGGACTTTCGAGTTAATAGGCTACAACTATGATTATTTAACAGTCAGACGTTTAGGGGAAACTGAGCCGATAGTGTTTTTCATCAGGAATATTGCTCGGATCGCTGATCGAGATAAAAAGCTGATTTCAGGTGAAGAGTTGGAGATGATGATCGCGGAAAAGAGAATACCGGTTATTCAGGCGATGGCCTTAGATATAGACGGCGATACGGTTGTTTTGGCGACGAGCAAGGTCGATCGCGTATATAGCATCGATAAGAAAAACCGGATTTGGAAAGGCTTGGCTATAGGGCTTGCTATCGATTTAGCCTTAGTAATCTGGTTCATCACCCAACTTTCCCTCCATTGGGAATAAGTTAGCCATCTCAGGCACGCTGGACTGAATATATTCCTGGCGACAATGCCTATAGTATAAGAATTACGAATTATAATGCGTGGCGTTTTAAATTCTTGCAGACGATTGATCAGGATCACCAAAACTACAGGGGTTTTGGCTAAAAAGACCTAAAAATCATTCCGATTCTACGGCCTCGCGTTCTAGATGTGCTGTTTTCATGAGAGCTTTTACTTCTTCCAATTCCGGTATCCCCCTGCGGCCGCCCAACCGGGTGCATTTTAAAGCCGCCGCTGCCGAGGCGAACTCCAGTATCTTGGGAAGCCCCCATCCCCGAACGAGGCCATAGACATAAGCGCCGTGGAAGACATCGCCGGCGCCGGTTGTATCAACAGCATCGATTTCGAAAGCCTCGTGCTGAAATAACTCACCGTCGGACGTGGCGCCGATACTGCCTTTATGACCGGATGTTATCACAACGGATTTGAAGCCCATGTGAGCCAGCTTCAACGCAGCCTTCCCGGGATCAACCTCCTGTGTGAAATCGAGCGAAAATCTATTGGACACTACCAGATGGTCGACATGGGGAAGAATATCGCCGATATTTCTCCTCGGAGAACCGGCATCCAGAATCACCTCGCCGCCAGCCTTTCTCGCCAGAACAGCCGCGGTTAAAGAGGTCTCCGGTTCGCGGCCATCGATAAGCAAGAATCTCGCTCTTCGAATGATACCAGCATTCAACTCATCGGGAGAAAGAGCCGATGTCTCAGTGCGATCGAGTATCACGGTTCTTTTGCCGCTTTCCTTTTCCACTATAACGAAGGCCCGGGGTGTTCTGGAATCGGGGTCCAGGGTCAAGAACCGGACATTAACCCCGAACCGGCGCAATTCATCGCGAAGTAGTTTACCATCACTATCCTTGCCACACTTACCGACAAATGAGCTCGGAACCCCAAACTTCGCAAGGGTGCATAAAGCAGTCGGTACAGGACCTCCTCCCTGGCGCGAAAAGGAGGTAGTATCAATCTTGTCGTCGAGACGAGGGTAATGATCCACGACAAAGGTGTAATCCAGAGCGCAAAGGCCCAGGCCCACACATTCCACTCTATTTGATCTTGACCTGGCCATTGGTGGCTTCGATAATTTTAGCTTTGAAAGCGGACATTTTCGATGCCCTCACTTCCACTTCAAAGGTTACTTTTTCGTCGTAGTGCGAATCCTTCAATTCCGCTGAGAAGCTGTCTATGACGCTATGAGCGACATTGACAAAATCGAAATCGACTGAAAATGTAATAGTTTCGGTTGAGTATTTCTTTTCAGATTCACACGATTTCAAGAGCCCGTATGAAATCCTCCCGTAAGCCCGCATCAACCCGCCGGTGCCGAGTTTGGCGCCCCCGAAATACCTGGTAACCACCACGCAGACATTCGAGGCATATGTGGAGTTGATAGATTTGAGTATGGGTCGGCCGGCGGTTCCGGATGGTTCCCCGCCGTCGTTGTAACGGTATCTCTGCTTTCGCCCAACCCCTATTTTCCAGGCGTAACAGTTGTGAGTCGCATCATGGAACTCTTTCTTGATTTCACCTATAAACTCCTGAGCCTCCTTCTCGGTGGCCACGGGCGCAGCGTTGGCAACAAATCTGCTGCCCTTGATCTTCTCCTCCGACCGGCATTTATCTTTCAACTGCAGGAATTGGTCGGTTTTCGTTTTGTGATTCATTCTAATTCCTATGCGAGAATTGATCGGCCAGCCGAGCGATTCTGCTTCTGTAAATCATCCTGAATAGATCGACACTTTCGAACTCCATACCGGCGTATTCATTTTCGATCCGCTCATATGATCTTTTGGCCTGCTCGGTCGTGACTTGCCTGACCACTATTCTCCGGCACAAATCGTCGATCTTTGCTCTGGCATCCAGATAGCTATCGCTGTAATCTCTATCCCTGGAATTCGGCGGATTCATGGCAACCTAAACTATATATTCTATAATTTCGTCCACCGAGTCCACATCTTTAATTATTGGTCCGGGGGAGTCCTTTATGATCTCAAGTTTCAAATCATCCTCCGGGTCGCAGTAGAAAAGCGGCTTTGCTTGTTTCGAGGCGTAGGCGGCTGTTTTCAGTTCGCCTTTTGTATCCTTGCCCACCTGGACCACAACAACCGCGTTGGAAAAAGCCGAAATCAATCGATTTCTTAAAACCAGTCCGGATTTACTCACCTTTTTGAAGGGCTGGTATTCGGAGATCAGGACGCCGGATCCGGCTATCATCTCGGCTAAGGATTTGTTTTCTGCCGGGTATATATTCAGAAGGCCGCATCCCAGGACGGCTATGCTCGGTCCCTGTTCCTTTAAGGCTGCTATATGAGCTGCGCTGTCTATGCCGGCAGCAAGGCCGGATACTATGCCAAAACCTCTTTTGACAAACTCTTTTGCCAGATCGGCAGCCAGCCGAAGCCCTGCCTGAGTTGCCCTGGTGGTGCCCACAAGCGCCACGTATTTACGGGGCCTGACATCCCAATTGCCCATGTAATAGAGCAGGGGCGGCGGATCACCCATCGCCCGCAGCATTTGCGGATAGTCGTCGTCGACAAACGACGTTACGTGGATATCGTTGGCAGTATAATCATAGAGCCTTTCGGTACAGAAGTCGATATTTTCCAGAGATCGGAGCAGACGGTCGATTTCCTCTGCCCCGAGACGGGGAATACCGTCGAGATCGGTAGGAGAGACTTTCAAGAGTTCCTCAGGCGGACCCACATGTATCAGGAGCTGCTGGAACATCTTAGGACCGACGCCGCCCTCCTCCGTAATGGCCATGATAATCGATTTTCTATCAATGGCAATATCGCTTGGCATTCAGGCTCCTCTTATAATATAAACCTATTTCCCTGTAGAAAAGGTCCAGACATACTTCTTCGATGGATTTCCGGCAAGATCCTTAAAACCTTTGGAATCGTCGCCATTGATATGAAACTCGTATGTGATGTCCGGATACAGGTGCACATTTATCATAAAGATATTCGAGTTCTCATCATAGAGAATATCCCCATACTGCATCCACATACCCTCTGGTGTGCCGTATATCGAGGAGGTCGCCTGATTCATCGGCTCGGAAAACTCGATTGTCATTTCAACGTATTGTGCGATCTGAATTTCGCCGCTCTCAGGCGTAACAGAGACTACGTGCGGTGGAATCTTATCCGGCAATAGAATAAGTCGGGCCATTTCAGGTATAACAGTATAGATATCTTCTAGATTGCCACAGACAATGGGATCAAATAGTATCGCTTCGGCCACAGCGGATTCCAGATACCGCAATTCCACGGTGAACATCTCCTTTGAGGGAAATATATGCCCGAAAATCGCAGCAGACGCACCTAGCGTGGGCATCAAGGATCTGAGTTCTTCAGTAGTATAATTAAGATCCGATTCGTGTAAGCCTTTTCGCTTCAATAACTTCTCAAACAGATCTCTGGATACCAGGGAGCCGCCCTGTCTTTTCATGTGCGATCTGAGAGAATCGCCAATGACGTTCGATTTTCCGGCAGCCTCGCCGTGGCAATCGAAGTTCAATATCAGATATCTGGCGTTCTCCCCGCTGATCGAATCCGCTTCGAACATAAGGCTAAAGACGCCTGCCATAAGCAAACATGAGAATATCCTTTTCATAATAGCAATATATAGTTGCAACTGGTAAATGTCAATCGAGCCGGGCCAGCAGTCTTTCAGAACGCCGACCTTTGAAATATGGCAAATATTCCGCCACCGTCCGGTTGAACATTTCCCTGTATTTATCTTTAACCGGCATGGCTGCGGGAATAGTCATTTTTTGCGGGTTGATATATTTGCCATTCTTTCGCACGCGGTAATCGAGATGGGGGCCGGTGCTCTCACCCGTATTTCCCACATACCCGATAACCTGCCCCTGTACTACATGTCTTCCCTTGGCCACCCCCTTGCCGAACTTATGAAGGTGGCCGTAACAGGTTACTAACCCGTGGGGGTGCTTAACCTCGATATAATTTCCAAATCCCCTCTTCTTTCCCTTGAATACAACATAGCCTTCTCCGGCTGCTACCACAGGAGTCCCGACGACGGCAGCGTAGTCTACACCGAGGTGTGGGCGATAAATCTTGCGAACCGGATGAAGCCGTCGGTAGGAAAACTTCGATGAAATTCTCCTGTAGTTTAGAGGTGACTTCAACAAGGTTTTTCTCAGGGAATATCCGTTTTCATCGTAATAATCGCGCCAGCCTTCCGGATCGGTATAGAGGAAAGCCCTGTGAACTTTACCCTTCAGGATATATTCGGCGGCCAGAATATTACCCGTCTTAATAAATGCTCCATCCTTCCCGTAAACCTCGAATGCAATTTTGAAAGAATCCCCGATCCTCGGCTCTGTGAGAAAATCGATCTCCCAGCCGAATATGTCGGCCATGGAGAAGAAGATTTCCATGTCCGGCAATTGGGGCATAAGAGCGTCCCATAACGTGGATTCTATCCTGCCCTCAACAGTTTTTACGGTTTGGTCGAGACCGACCTCGTATATCGTTTCGATATAGCGATTGCCGTCGTGGTCCAGGCGATATCGCTTCCAATCATCCGTAGTATACTCCAGGGCTACGATACTGTCATCCGGGCCCATGAACAGCTTGAACTTATCGCCAGGCTGCGAGCGGGTCAGATCGAACATCCTGGAGAATCGCGAGGTTATCTCGGCTACCAGAGGATGAGATATTTCCAGATTGAGAAGCTCGGCATATAAGCTTGAGTTTTTCCTGATCATGCCGCTGTGGATGGCTTCGATATCCAGGATCTCCACCGGCTCCAGATCCGGCTCGGATGATGCGGGAGTTTTGAACCTGGCCGGTGTCCTGTTCGTATAGAATAAAACCGCGGCAAAAACGAAAACCAGCCCAAAGGCAATTACAGGAACGATTCTTGACCGGAGATATTCTGATTTTTTATTCTTGTGATTAATTATCCGCAATATCAATCCTCGCCGAAGATCTCTGCCTGGAAGACGTATAATTCGGTCTTCTCGATTTTCCAGGAGTCGGTGGGCAGTCCGGCTTTACGGCATGTCTGCTCGAGAAACTGTATTCTGTCCCAATCATATTCAACCGGTACCTGAGGCAATAAGACTCCTGAGTAGATTCCCTGCCTGATATAGAGGCCATCCCTGCCAACCTCCACTAATTCAGGATCATATATCCTTTTCATCGGCGTCAGAACGGAAATCTCAATATCGAGAAGGTCCAACTCCTCTTTTTCCAGGGGCGGGAATCGGGGATCTGAGAAGGCCGCCTCCAGGGCCATCCTGGCGATGGTTTGATATAAAGGCTCGGTGGCGGTGAATGTGCCGATGCATCCCCTCAACCTGCCTCGCTTATTAAGGGTTACAAAGGCTCCTAATTTCGCGTCAAGGGCATCGGACATACTTTCAACAGAAGGCGTCCCTCCACCTTTTAAACGGGCGGCAATAGACTGGCGCGCAATGGAAAGCAACGTTTTTTTATCTTCCGTGGAAAGCCCGAACTCGACCCCGGTGGCCGGGCTGTCGTGAATCGCACCGCCCGATTTATCGGATTCCGCCGGTTCCTGTTCGTTCTCGGTGTCGAGATCGTAGGTCTTTGATTCCCCGGACTTGTAGATGATCGCCGAGAGATAGCCGACAACATTCGATCTATCGCCGGTTACATCACCGGAATCGCCGTAACCGGTTGTCGTTACCGAAGTAGCGCCGAGCTTTTCGGCGGCGATCATGGCGGCTATCACGGGGCCGCCTCCGCAAGCCTCAGTCTTGTGCTTCGCCAGATCTTCGGCCAGGCCGCGATAATCGAAGCTTTCCACCCGGTCGATGACTATAGAATCCAATTTCTTGGCGGTTTGGGAATCGTGAAAATGCGATAGATCAGTCGAGGCCACGATCAGGATATCATCGTCGCCCTTTACCGCATCAGCAATGGCGTTTCCCAATGCTTCGCAGGTTTCGTAATTCTGGTCGGCCATCATGAGCGCCACCAGGGAGAAATCGCCGAGCGTAGTCTGTAAGAACGGCAACTGCACTTCCAAGGCATGCTCCGAGCGGCCGCCGCTGACCGTATGTCCGGTACTGGAGAAACTTATCAGGTCGCTGGCCGAGGCTATTTTCTCTGTAAGCTCCCGATCGATCCGAATCTCGCCGAGGGGCGTAGAGTAGGCTTTGCCGTCGAATGCCGTAACCCCTGCGAAATAGGCCGTGTGCGACGGCGATATGACGATCACCGTGGCAAATGATTCGCCCTCCAGTATCTTGTAACCCTTAGCCGCAATGCCCCCTGAATAAACGTATCCCGCATGGGGCGATATTATGGCCACCGGCCGTCCCGCTATTTCGGGTTTCGATGCCTCATGAAACTGCTGCGCTATTATCTTGGCCAGTTCCGATGGCGAGCCGGGATAGAAGGATCCCGCCACCGCCGGAGGCCGGACATACGTCGAATCTGAACCGCTCATATCATCACCTATTGCGATTTGCCACCGAAGCACTGCTGATATGCATAACGCTATGGTGGCTATTTTCCTCATTGTTTGCTCCCTGATCGATATTAATGTCGATAATCGGGAGAGTCAAGGATTAAAGACTTTTCAGCCGTTTTTATATCGGCGGATATGCCGGCCGCTATAGATACTGACCGGGGCAATCTTAGAGCGCCCCCTACAAAAAACGCCAATAGTTTTTCTCTGCTGCGTGTCATAATTTATTATGACCGCAATCGACAAGCGTCATTCCCGCGAAAGCGGGAATCCAGGGGGGAGGCAGGGTTGCTGGATGCCGGATCAAGTCCGGCATAACAGGTAAGGCATTGTCATTCCCGCGGAAGCGGGAATCCAGGGGTGGGGAGGCAGGG
>CBDVBL010000002.1:0-19185 GCA_965372205.1 uncultured bacterium | reverse complement strand
CCCATGATGCAACTCGATCTGAAAAAAAAGCTCATAGAAATCGGTCATGCGAAGGAAAAGGTGATATTTCCTTAGTCTGAATCTAATATGAAATCCGGAGTTTCTGCCCTGATCCGCTCCAGAGCCAGCGCCTTTTATACTTTTTTGATTCCCTCTATAAAAGTATCTATAAAATCCTCTGAGGTCTTTTTCAAATTGAAATTCTGCCGATCCGCCATCCATTGAAGGTATAAACCATCGCCGGCCGCAATAATAGCCGACGCCATGGCCTCAGCATCGATATCCCGGAAATGGCCGATTCTGATCCCATGTTTCAGAGCCTCGCTGAACCGTTCACGGTATTGATGGTATATCCATCTCAGATCGAATTCAAGACCGCCATCGCTCTCCTTTTGCCTTAGACCGTACGACCAGAGATCCGGCAGGATCTCAACAAAATCTTCGTTCTGTAACGATCCGACATCCAGATATGCAAGGAAACCAGCTTTGATCTTCTCCCGGGGACCTTCCGCCTCCGACATCCGTTTCCGCACCAGCGTGTTCATCAAAACCAGCAGGTAGTTAAAAGAAAGATGCAGAAGTTCGTCACGACTCTTGAAATATTCATAAATTGTCCCTTTGGCAATGTCCGCAGCCTTTGCCACATCCTCCATCTTGGTATCTGCTATCCCTCTCCTGGCAAACAACCTCACGGCTGCCTGTAATATCCGGTCTTTTTTCTTCTCGCGATCAATTTGCTTCGGCATATTCGATCCCCCTGCTAAGTCGACGCCCATCCACCGGTCAGACTCACTTGAGCGTATCAGATTCACAAGGAATGGTCAAGTCTTAAACTCCGATGATAATGCGATCAATCGTCGCTTGAATTGACGATCGAACCTGCAATCCTATCAATCGAATAATTCTCCATAACTTATATATGGTCGGGATATGAGTTGAATTTGGGGATAATTTAATACGCCTGTTGCGATGCTCGCTCATCCCGGACCAGCGGGCGTCTATTCAAGGCAGACTGCTTCCACCAGGTTCAGCTCGTGTTTTCTGATATGATACTCCGGAATAAATATATGTTCGATTTCCGCGCCATCCCGGTCAACGATCCTTATCCCAAGGTCATAGATACCGGATTCAATTTCGAAATCACCCACGTATATCTTGCCGGGCAGATACCGGGCGCAGCGCAGATCGGCGTTTTCAGAGAGATCGGTGGCGACATCCACCGCCGCCTTTTTCAGCCAGCCTTCAAGTCCTCCCGTATCCGCCTTAACCTTGAGTTTATGCGCCGCCAGTCCCTTGGCCACTGCTCGCGCGATCGTACGCAGATAGATCAAAGAGCTTTTGGCCTTGAAGGTCTCGCCAGCCACACGGGATATATCCTCAATTAGCTGGAGCTCGCCAATAAGTTTGCCATTGATCAAAATCTCGATCTTGCTCACAATCGATGATCGCGGCACCAGTTTCGGTATTGCGAATTTGAAATAATAATCTGCGCTAACGGGGATTGGAAGATGTCCGTATTCAACATCTTTCCTCTCCGAATCGGTGTAGAGAACCTGCACCAAATCCAGGTCCTTATCGGTTCTGATTCTCAGGTTCAAGGCCTCCTTGACGGGTGCCAGCCCGGTCAGCCCGACCACGCTTAAGAGCGCCCCACCATCAGCTGCCATTTTTACATCCGGCGGATCAAAATCATAGATATGCGGCTGGGTTTCAAACGCGTTGAGAAGCCAATCGAGGTCGATCCGGGCGTCATCCATCTTGCCTTCGGCGGCATACATTCGCATACTCAGATAACGCGCGAAAGCGTCATTGTTGAACCTGACCCTGGCGGCTTCATAATCTATTTCTACGTCTTCTTCATCATCCCCGGCCGCGGAGTTGAATTCTTCGGCGGCCAGGGCATATTTCTGTTCTAAAAGCTCGAGTTTCTCGTTCGCCCTCCTGATTTCAACGAAAGCCTCATCGAATTCGTCGAGAGAAATGTAATTCAGGGCCATAAAGAGGTTCGTATAAAGAATTTCGTGATCCTCTCCGGAATATTCCAGGATGTTATCGTTGAGAGCCATAGAGGCCGCGGCCCGGGAGATGCTCTTGGTAAACAGCTCATCGGCGGCGTCCTCGGCCGAGGAAAGCTTCACGCTGCTGGTGTCGAAATAACCGGCATAATGGTTAATCATGCCGGAATCCAGATAATACAGAAGGCGATCTTTTTCGCCGTATTTGCCCTTTTCCCGGGCCGCCTCAATCGCTCTGACGGCCCCATCGTAATTGCCCGATCGAAGTTCCTCCGCTATCGGTTCGTGGAACTTCGTCCTGGTAGCTACAGCACTGCAGCTATAGATAACCGCCAGCGGCAGTAACACCCGGAGGGCATTACCGGCGGATCTATAGTTTACCATTTGGTGCTTTTCTTGGAGATCTCTTTCTTTATCTTTTTGGATCCGATCCAGACCTTCTCATTAGATTCGACATTGATCATCTCAAGATCGGTCTGGTAGTATACCACTCTTATGCCCTTAATCTGGTCGACGATAGTTTTTATTGAGCCCTGAACCAGAAAATCTGACCCGATCTCCTCTGCCATCCTCTTGACCGTCTCGTCCGAGGCGTATTCTTGCTGTTCGCCTCTCTCCATCCGCATCTCCTGTCTCTGATCACGGCTAGCCACAAACCTCACCTGGCCGGAATTGATCAGCTCCCGCTCCATATCGGTGGTGAATGTCTCGGTGCTGATATGCTCGTTGGAAAGATTGCGAACCGTGCCAATGGTCACCACGGGCTTTTCACCGGCTACCGCTACGAAATCCATAATCCAGGGCCTCGAAAGACAATCCAAAATCATCTCTTCGGCAACGAGACGGGAATCCGTGTCGTTCCATTTGCCACTGAGATCAGTGACCGAATCGCTCTCCAGGCGAGTGACCTTCCGCGATGATCCACAGCCCAGCAGAATCGTGGCGCCCAGCAGAATGATAAATGCCTTTTTCACATCTCCTCCTTGTTTATCCAGATTAGATTCTTCGTCTTAATGATACCTCATCGGCAACGATTTGGTTTCCTTAATTCGGCTGAAACCTCCTTAAGCTTACGATTCACTTTATGCTCCTATATTACAGTCAACCTTTCCAGATGTCAAATATACTCGGAGCCCGCCAGACATAGCATGCTAATAATTGCTTGACTAAATTGACTATATCAATTTTAGTAGAATCGTGCGCACGGGCGCACAGTGTTGAAAATATGGATTTTTGATGATGCCTGGAGGATAGAGTGAGCAATTTCAGGGTACCCGTGCCAAAAAACGAGCCTGTCTATTCGTACGCCCCCGGCTCCCCCGAGCGAGCTAAATTGATTGAAGAGTTAGACCGGCTTAAGAACATGCAGATCGACGCCCCGATGATTATCGGCGGCCACGAGATTACAACTTCGAACAAGGTTCCCATGACCACCCCCCATGATCGCAAGCATGTTCTGGGGCATTATTTCAAAGGCGGCAAAGGCGAGGTCGAGGCGGCTGTGGATGCCGCTCTTAAGGCCAAACCTGCCTGGGAAGCCCTGCCCTGGGAGCACCGGGCATCCATATTCCTGAAAGCGGCCGACCTGCTGGCGGGGCCATATCGCTATGAGATGAACGCCGCCGCCATGCTGGCGCATGACAAGAACGTTTTTCAGGCCGAGATCGATGCTGTCTGCGAACTTGTGGATTTCTTCCGTTACAACGTTTTCTACACCGAGCAGATTTTCGATATGCAGCCCGACAATCCCGACTCCGGCGAGGCCATGTGGAATCGGCTAGAATATCGCCCCCTCGAGGGATTCGTTTTGGCGGTTACACCCTTCAATTTCGTCTCCATCGCCGGCAACCTGCCGACCGCGCCTGCTATCATGGGCAATACAGTGATCTGGAAACCGGCATCGAGCGTGGTCTATACGGCTCGACTGATTATGCAGATTCTGCATGAGGCCGGCCTTCCCGATGGCGTGATCAATATGGTAACAGCTCGCGGCAGCGATGTCGGGGAACTGATCTTGAAAAATCCGAATCTGGCCGGCATTCATTTCACCGGCAGCACGGCGACTTTCCATACGATGTGGCGAGTGGTCGGCGAGAATATCAAGAATTATAAATCGTATCCCCGGATAGTGGGCGAAACCGGCGGGAAAAACTTCATTGTCGTGCACAGTTCCGCCGATCTGCATTCTACCGCCGCCGCCATCACCAGGGGCGCCTACGAGTACCAGGGGCAGAAATGCTCTGCCGCCTCCAGGGCCTACATCCCAAAATCGCTCTGGCCGCAGCTTAAGGAGATCCTGATCGCTCATGCGAAAGAGATGAAGATGGGCGATCCGGACGATCTCTCCTGCTTCATCAATGCCGTCATCGATAGGGACGCCTTCGATTCCATAAAGTCATACATTGACTACGCCAAGAATTCCAAAGATGCTGAATTGGTTTTTGGCGGCAAATGTAACGATTCGCGCGGGTTCTTTATCGAGCCCACGCTTTTCGTGACTACCGACCCCCATTTCAAGCTGATGGAGGAGGAGATATTCGGCCCGGTGATGACCGTCTATGTATATGACGATGCCAAGTATGATGAAACGCTGGCACTATGCGATAAGACATCCCCCTATGCCCTGACTGGCGCTATTTTCGCGCGGGATCGGGCGGCGATAGACAAAGCCTCCACCGTACTGAGGCATGCAGCCGGAAATTTCTATATCAACGACAAGCCGACGGGAGCCGTGGTCGGACAGCAGCCGTTCGGCGGCTCGAGAGCCTCCGGCACCAACGACAAGGCGGGCTCTTTGCTCAACATGATCCGCTGGACATCCCCCAGAAGCGTAAAAGAAACTTTACTGCCACCTAAAGATTACAAGTATCCGTTTTTAGGATAGGCAAATTTATATTAAACACTCGGAGATTAGATGAAAAAGGTTTTAATTCTTGGTGCCGGCCATGTTACAAAACCCCTTATGGATTACTTTATCGATAAGTGTGGGTACCATGCTACCATGGCCGCAAGAACAGTATCAAAAGCCGAAAAGATAATAGCGGGCCGCACATTAGGGAATACGGCGAGTTGGGCCAGCGACCAGGTTGACCTCCTTGACCGCCTGGTGAGCGAACATGATATTGTGGTTAATATGATACCAAAAGCATACCATGTCATGGTTGTCCAGGCTTGCCTGAAACATGGAAAAGATATGGTTACCACATCATATGAAATCCCACCGGTTAAAGCATTTGATGCGGAAGCTAAAGAAAAAGGTATCCTGATTCTCAACGAATTGGGAGAAGATCCGGGAATGGACCATTTCGGAACGCAGATGCTTTTGGATGAAATTCGGGATAAAAGCGGTCGCGTGATTAGTCTCCATTCGTACGGTTCCGGACTTCCATCTTTCAAATACAATAATAATCCTATGGGATATAAGTTCTCATGGGAACCGAAGGGAGTTTTTCTTGCAGCACAAGTGCCGGCGGTCCATTTAGAAAAAGGGAAGAGAATTCCGGTTGCGGGCAACCAATTGTTCGAGAATTTTAGGTATGTGGATATCGAGGGATTAGGTACTTTTGAATCCTATCCCAACAAAGATTGTACACGATATATTGATCATTTCGGATTGGATGAGAATGTTACATTCTATCGCGGACTGCTTCGTTTCTCCGGTTACTGCAACAACATGCGGAATTTTATAAAACTCGACCTGCTCAATAATGATGACCAATACAACTATAAGAGCAAGACCTATAGAGAATTCACCGCTTCACTAATTAGCAGTAAGGATTCCGATAATGTGGAGCACAGGGTTGCCGAATACCTGAAGGTCGATGATAAGGCCGATATCATCAACCGGATGCGGTGGATAGGTTTCTTTGAAAACATTCCGATCTCGCTGGAAAACGGAGCCAAATTGGATGTTCTTCTGGAGATGATGTTGCAAAAGATGAAATATGCCCCGGGCGAAACAGATATGACTATCATTCATATCGATATCGTAGCAGAGTTCCCCGATCAACACCGTGAGAGATACCTTAATACAATGGTGAAAGACGGTGAACCGAACGGTGATTCAGCAATGTCGCGTGCCGTCGGGCTTCCTCCGGCTATTGCCGTAAGGCTCATATTGGAAGGCAAAATAAAGGCGACTGGAGTACACATGCCACCAACTCTGCCTGGACTTTACAAATCCTTTATGGAAGAACTGGCTACATACGGTTTTGAGTTTAAGCGACAGACAATTAGACTTTAACTATTCTTATGAGAAATGCAGGTCGGCCTCCGAGTATAACGAGAAGGCCGACATTCTTGAAAGGCACTTTTGTCGGGTTTCTCATTCGGGTTTGCTGCATTCGGAACCCGATCTACTGTCTGACAGCACAGTGAACATTTAATACCCTCCGTCGGGGTCGGGTAACCCGACCCCTACGAAATCGAATATACCATATCTAGATTATTTCAATGTGGCGTCAGAAGTTACTTCTGACGCCTTCTCCGATAATGTCGGAAGTAACTTTCCTACGGATCCGTAGGACCGACATCACGCGGGTTGCTAATACTCCGCCAGCTCCATAGCCGCCTCCAGCACCTTATCCTGCTGTGGCAGGCAGATCTCGTCGCCGTCGGGGCCGTAGGCTACCCGCGCATCCTGGGCGGTAATGAGCCGCACGGGGGCGTCGAGATGCTCAAACTGCTGGTTGGCTATATAGGCCGATATGGTCGGCCCTACACCGCCGTAAAAGCGATCCTCCGAGACGATCAATACCTTAGAGCAGTCCACAGCCGCCTTTTCAATCGTCTCCCAGTCCATCGGCTTGACCGTCCTGAGATCCACGACCCGTGCATTTATCCCTTTCTCCGCCAGCTGCTCCATGACCCTGAGCGACATCGGCAACGTGATCCCGTAGCTGATGATGGCGATATCGGTTGCGCTCTCGTTATAGACCTCCGCTTTGCCGAATGGAATCAACTCCTCGATGGGAGGGTATTTGGCCAGGATGTTGTAGCCGTCCCAGTCGCGACGGTTATACAGCGCCACCGACTCGCAGTAAAGCACCGGGTCCCCGCTCACGAAGGCGGTGCGCAAAAGCCCGGCGGCATCGGCGGCGTTTGACGGCACCACCACATGAAGCCCGGGCATATTTATAAATGTGCCGAGATTGGCCTCGGAATGCCACATCGCCCCCGCACCCTGCTTGTAACCGCCATACGAGACCCTGATAACCATCGGCAACTGCACCTTGCCATTGGAGCGTTGATGGGCTGTGGCGATCCTGTCTTTGAGCTGCTGGTAGCCGGGGCTGACATAATCGATAAACTGGATCTCCGGGAACGGCACCCTTCCCTGGTAGGAGTGTCCCTGGGCGCGCCCCAGGATACCGGCCTCGTCAAGCTGTGTATTGTAGACCCTGGAAAGCCCGAATGCCCTCAGGAGATTCCTGGTGGTCAGGAAAACGCCGCCCTTTCCCCTGAGACCCTTGGTAGCCTCTTCGCCCTTTTCGAATACCTCCCGCGCAAAATCGGCCACGTCCTCACCGAACAAAATACTGTTTTCGGACATCATGAAAATATCGAATAACGAATAATTTATAGCCGTGCGCAGACTCATGGGGCCCTGGTTTTCGGGCAACTCTGCAGAGGGGAAATATCCCTTTTTATGATATTCCTCGTAGCGTTCGGCTCTGATCCCGGCCTTTTCTTTCAAGAGCTTATCCCAACGCTCGCGCGCCGTGTCATGATTGTAACTGTAGACCTTGGTCAATACTTGCGACGCTTTCTTGTAATGGATATCCGCTATCACCTCCGCCGAGATCGTTGCCACCTCCTTGTCGATATCATCGTACATGGATGCTAATTCCTCGGGCGCAAACAGGCCGTCATCGATAAGCTGCTTGCCCGCCTTTTTGAGGGGGTCGTTCTCAATATGATATTTCTGCTCCTCCAGTTCCATGTAGTGAGTCTGGTCATCCGAGCCGGAATGCGAATCCTCCCTGGTGACATTGATATTGGCGATAACCGGACCTTTGCCGGATTTTACATACTCTACCATCCGGCCGAAAGCCGTGATCGATTCCTTGATGTCGGTGCCGTCGAAATTCTCGATCAGCAGGCCAAATCTCTGAAAGCCCTCGAACGACGTCGTGGGATTCCCCTCGGGAAACTGTTCATGCACGCTGGTGGAGATGGCCCATCCGCAATTATATATACCGAAAATATTCGGCGTTTTATTATAAACGGAGTAGAAGACCGCCCGATGGAACTCCGGCGATGATGTGGAACCCTCCCCAATGGCGCAAAATACGATGGCATCCCGCCTGAAACGGCCACCGGGGATTCCCACCGGCCCGTTTATCGGCGTCGGGTTCTGGATAGCCTCTCCCAGACCGGCCGCCTCCAGGGCGTTGGAACCTGTCGGTGATGCCTGAGGTAAAATCCCCAGATGCGGGTATGATGAATGCGACGGCTGCAGCATACCGCCCGTCGATTCGGCCCTTGAATCGCCAACCGCCTCATAGATCTTCTGCTTTACGGGGACGCCCCGATACATGTCGAAAGCTTTATTACGGTAATATCCGATAAACGGATCTGCCGGGTTGAGCGCCTGTGCGGCTACGACGTCAATCAGTTCTTTGCCCCCGCAACCGATGAAAAACCGGGTGAATCCCTTTCGCAAGAGCATTTTCTCTTCATGCTCTATCCGGCGCGCCAGCACCATGGTGCGATACATTTTCTCCAGAGATTCGCGAGAGATCCCTTCGTATTCCTCTAATATTCCGTCCTTTTTCTTCCCGGGTTTTAACTCCCTGATCCAATCCCTGATTTCGAGGTAGGCCATCTCGATCTCCTAATCTTAAAACTTAACGTACGAATTGATTTATCCAGTGCCCTCATTACGGGCAGCTTTGATAATAACGCCGATCCGAGTCGAAAAGTTCTTCAAAGATCGCTTCATTTTTTTGTCGGCAATACCCAAATATATCTGATGACTGTCTGTTGCGAATAAACGGTCTAATCGTTATTATAGCAAGGTTGATATAATTGAATTATCTGGACAGGAGTTGTAATGAAAGATAAAAGAAACGAAACTCTGGCTCATCAACTGGTCGATTATTCCATCAGACTTCAAAAAGGAGAGGTGCTATATCTGGAAATAAAGGGTAAGGATGCTCTCGAACTGGGCAAACAGATAATCAGGCTCACCACTGAAAAGGGGGCGATACCGTTCTGGTTTTATAGCGACGAATCCCTGATGCGGCAATGGATAAAAACCGCGGGCAACGATCAGTTTAGAAAACAGGCCGAATTGCATCTGGAGTTGATGAAGCGAGCCGATGCCTATATCGGTCTGAGGGGACCCGATAACCCGTTCGACCTGGCTGATATCGATAGGAAGCAGATCGATAAGAACAACACCCTTTTCTATAAACCGGTTCACCTGGAGGAAAGAGTCAAGCGGAAAAAATGGGTGGTTCTTCGATTTCCGAATAATGCCATGGCGCAACTGGCGGAAACGTCGCAGGAGGCATTCGAGGATTTCTACTATGAGGTTTGCTGTGCAGATTATGCCAGGATGTCAAAAGCCATGGACGGTTTGATCGGGTTGATGGAGGCCACTGATAAAGTGCAGATCAAGGCCCCGGGGACCGATTTAACATTCTCCATTAAGGGGATACCGATCGTCAAGTGCGACGGCAGGCGGAATATTCCCGACGGCGAGGTCTATACGGCTCCGGTTCGAGAATCAATCAACGGCACCATCACTTATAATACGCCATCTCTTTATCAGGGAACCGTTTACACCAACATTTCATTCACCTTCAAAGACGGCAAGATTGTTAAGGCGACCTGCGACGGCCTGTCCAAAAAGTTAAACGGCGTCCTGGATACCGACGAGGGCGCACGACATATCGGGGAATTCGCCATCGGGCTGAATCCATTCATACTTCATCCCATGAAAGATACCTTATTCGATGAGAAGATCGCGGGATCCTTCCATCTAACTCCCGGCAAGTGCTATGATCTTGCGCCAAACGGCAACGATTCGGCAATTCACTGGGACCTGGTGCAGATTCAACGCCCGGATTACGGCGGCGGAGAGATCCGGTTCGACGGCAAATTGATCCGTAAAGACGGCGTTTTCACCGACCCTGAGATGGAGAAAATGTTTTCGAAGGAGAATCTTAAAGGTAGAGAATAACTAAGCTTTACGATACATGATAGATTATCAGGGTACGAATATATAAGTTGCTGCCGGAGCTAATCTTCAACGAATCGGCAGACCACTCAGAATCCAACCGCCAGCCCATCCTTTCGATGATCTGATGCCGCAATATATTGGTCATCCATCCTGTATATAAGCTGTGCGCCGCCAAACGTCTGTTCGGGCGACCCTGTTACGATATTATGTCCGTGAGCAGATAGCTCATCCAGAACACCGGGTGAGAAGCCAGGCTCCACGGCCACCCGCATATCCTCGAGAAGACACCAGCGAGGAGCATCGGAAGCCGTCTGAGGATTCTGGCGATAATCAATAATTCGCGTCATCATCTGAACATGCCCCTGGGGCTGCATATGGCCGCCCATTACCCCGAAGCTCATGACGGGAAGGCCGTCACCTGTAACAAAACCGGGTATTATAGTATGGTATGGGCGTTTTTTCCCATCAACCTGGTTCGGATGTCCCCGCTCCAACGTAAATCCATAGCCACGATTCTGCATGCTGATCCCGGTAGCCGGTATCACAATCCCCGAACCGAATCCCCAGAAATTCGATTGAATAAATGATACCATCAAGCCATCAGAATCGGCGGCAGTCAGATAAACAGTGCCCCTGTCATGCGGAATTCCCGTGATTGGAAATTTGGCCTTTTGCATATTGATCAATTTCGCTCTCGACGATAGGTAGTCATCATCTAACAGAGCAGTATAGTCCACAGGCATATATTCGGGATCGGCTAAATGTCGTTCGACGTCTGCGATACCTAATTTCATTACCTCGATCTGCAAATGAATACTATCCGCTGAATCGACTGGATATTTTTTCAAATCGAAATGTTTTAAAATCCCCAACGCTATAAGAGCGGCGAGCCCCTGACCGTTGGGAGGAAGCTCATGTAAATCAAATCCGCGATAGTCTTGAAAGAGAGGTTTTTCCCACTCTGCATTGTGCGCCGCTAAGTCCTCGAGAGATAAAGACCCCCCCTGGCGCTTTGAGCAATCTGCTATTCTCTCAGCCAGTTTTCCCCGGTAAAAGGATTCTCCGGATGTATTCGCTATCTCCTCTAACGTTTTTGCCTGGTCAGGGCATTTAAATACTTCACCTGCTTCGGGCGAACGTCCAGCGGGCAGGAATGTCTTTCCGAAATCCGGGAAATCCTTATAATCCTCAGGGGCAGTACCCCAGGCGGCGGCAGTCCTCGGTGAAACGGGGAATCCGTCCGCGGCATAATGGATCGCCGGTTCGAAAAGATCCTCGAACGGCAACCGTCCGAATCTCCTGGAAAGCTCCACCCAGAGGGATACCGCTCCCGGCACCGTCACCGAATCCCACCCGCGCAACGGCATTTTCTCTAAATGAGCGAATTTTTCATAGGTCCAGCTTGACGGGGAATGGCCTGAACCGTTTATACCATGTAATTCGGTACCGTCCCAGATAATAGCGAAGGCATCGCTGCCTATTCCGTTACTGGTCGGTTCCACGACTGTCAGTGCAATCGCCGTCCCTATGGCGGCATCGACCGCGTTGCCCCCCTTCAACAGCATACTCAAGCCAGCTTGCGCCGCCAGAGGCTGAGAGGTGGCAACGACATTCCGGGCGATCACCGGCGCTCGACGCGAAGCATAAGGGAAATCCCAGTCAAACATATTATTGCTTCTCATACGCATTTAGACGGAAAACATTAATTGTCGAAATGGATCGTGAACATCGGACGACTGAGCAATTCTGAAAGTATACCATTTGAGGCAATAGTAGGGATTTTAAGCGGATCCGTCAATATGGAAGGTATGTGTCTACCCGAGTTCAGGAATAGAGCTTCGCCTTTTTTATTCTGGATTCTCTCGAAAGGCCATACGATCTGGAAAGCGACAGCCATATGATTTTCCCCTGCCCCAATTTGCCGGGATCGAAATCATACTCGGAGCCGCCAAGATACTGGTATTTCGAACGAATCACATTCCAGTAAAACCTGGCCAGCTCTACCGCTTCGCTTTCCGGAAGAATCATCTCCCCGGCCCTGGAAGAATTCCTCTTTTGAATTTCGATTTCCGGTTGAACACGACACAGCCTGATACCAACCGACGTCAGCGAACTCAGGTTAGCCGATTTGAACGCCGGCACATATATATAATATGGGTTGTCCTTCTTGGATTTGGCTATCAAAGGGATTTCCCCGGTAAGGATTTTCGAGAACTTGCCAACGGTATCGATGTCGCCACCGGCGCTGAAACTGAATCGCCAGAAAGGATGATTATACTCTCCGGCCTCATAAGCGCCGTATGTCAGATCGGTCAATGCGTAGTCATCATCATTTATTATGTAGGACCTGCTGCAATTGGAACAATTGTAAAACAGCGATGATTCCGATGTAGGCAAGTCGAAGCCGCAGTTCGGGCATTTGTGCTGCACCGGATTCATCTCCACCGCCCTGCTCCCGTCCAGGCCGGATGCCCGATATTCAAATATTCCAGGTATTTCATGAAAGACCCGCTTGTTCAAACCATCGATAAACACCGTGCTGGACATATTATTCTGTTGAATACTATAGGCCCAGACGGGATAGTAGATAACCGAGAGCCCCTCTCCGATCATTTCCGATGATAGACATTCTTTATTTGCGGCGGCGAAACCGAGATTGAAAAAGAACATGGCCATGGCCTTCTCCCTGGCCTCCTCGGGCGATACCCGGATATCGACCTGAATCGATTCGCGAGGAAAGATCTCCTTCTGATAGGCCGTAAGCGGCATAACCTCGGGGCGAATGCCCAGAGAATCCAGGCCAAACGATTCATTATTAAAAGCCGGGATGGTCAGATCGAAATGGCGGCATTTTCGATGAAACACTTTCTTTTTCAAAGGCATGAACTGTTCTTCGCCGTCGTCATCATCGTCGGTCACTTTTTCACAGAGGAGTGCATATGACATCCCCCGAAACCTGTAAAAGGGCAGATGAAATTGCCTGCTTTCTAATTTCTCGAATCCAAGCGGGAACCCCTTCTTTTTAAGATACCGTTCAACGGTAAATTTCACTGCGAAATCGTCAAGATCAGATTTATAGAAGTATTTCAGTATTCTGCCCGGAGATCCAATCCGCATGATAAGCCCGCAAAAGGAGCAACTCAAACTTATCGTCCCCTCCTGAATCTCGAGCGGCGAGCCGCATCCCGGACAATTAAAAATTGCGGAATAATTGGACATAGCCTTAACTTAAGAGCTACAGTTTCTCTCCACAGTCGGTGCAGAATTTCGATCCCGGCATCAGCCTGGCTCCGCATTTAGCGCATATGATTTTCTCATGCAGCTTTTTCCCACAAGAGAAACAGAATTTGGCCTCACCGGGAAGATCCTGTCCGCATTCGGGGCAGCGGTCGGCCGCCACCATCTGGTGCCCGCATTTATAGCAAAACATGGAATTCTGGGGTGTGTCTATTCCGCATTTGGGGCATGTCACAGTGGGAAGCGCCTCGTTGGCGAGATTCTTCTCATCTGGCGAAAATGCCTTTGAAAGCATCGCAGGAACCATCAGTCCGATACCGGCTCCCATCCCCAGGCCTGCCCCGGCCTGCGCGGTACTACCACCCGATGACATCGCTTTTGCCAATGAATATTTCATGAATTTATCAAGATCACCGACGGCCTTCATCGATGATTTCTCATCAATCATCTTTTGAACCTCATCGGGCGGAGTGATGGACGTAATATAAAAATCAATCAACTCCAGACCGTATTTTGAAAACTCGCCAAAGATTTTCTCTTTTATCTCCTGCCCCAGTTCGTCGTACTGTTTGGGAAGGTCCAGGATCGTTTCGAGCTTTTCGCCGAAGAGGTCGTTTATCCGGGCTACTATTACGTCGCGCAGGTAGCCGGAGATGTCTTCGGTTGAAAAAGCCGCTTCTCTTCCCACCAGACTGTTTATGAATAACAGAGGTTCGACGATCCTGCAGGTGTAGGCACCGTACCCGCGCAGACGAACAAGTCCCAATTCTTTATCCCGGAAGGCTACGGGATCGCGGGTGCCCCATTTCAGGTTCGTGAAAACCTTGTGATTGATAAAATAAACTTCGCATCGGATCGGAGATTTGAATCCCCAGGGTAACGAAAGAGCACGGGTAAGTACCGGCACGTTTAATGAAGACAACGTATGCCTCCCGGGGCCAAGAATATCGTATCCCTTCCCGGACTTGAAAAATACTGCCGATTGAGATTCTCGCACGATAAGCTGAGCGCCCGCCTTAATATCCAGCGAACCGGATTCCGGAATACGATGTATCATGTCGGTTCCGGTCATATCCATCCACTCAATAATTTCCATCATAACAGCCATAATGCCTCCCCAGATTCTTAGAAATCGATAAATACTATTTCACTCTTCGCCAATCAGTCGGATCGATAGTCATATGCTAAAATAGCCCGACCATCGATATCCAGATCTATATATCGGCAGGGAATATCAGGTGATGAATCAAACCATCGGGCAGCTTGACAAACCGGTACTCACGGATTAGTTATAGGGAAGATGAACATTTCAATCTGAACCAGGAGGTCAAAAAAACTCGAGCCGGGCTAAGAGATAGCACAGATCGTAAAAAAATTCCATGGGACAAGAAAAATCATATCATTACTCGAATAAAGAGCGCCGTGCCTTATGCGGTATCTGCCCCGCCGGCTGCTGGGTTGTGGTAACCTATGACAGCCAGGGCCGAATTTCTAAGGTTCGAGCGGATGAAAGCTCGGAACTCGGGATGATCTGCAAGCTTGGAGAACATTCCGCCGACATCGTTTACTCCGAGCACCGCCTCCGTTACCCCATGCGTCGCAAGGGCTCGAAAGGAACATTTGATTTCGAAAGAATTTCATGGGATGATGCCTATGAAATTATCACTGAGAAGCTAAATACTCTCAAATCCAGATATGGGCCTGAATCGGCGTGTATATATACCGGCCGGGGAGCTTTCGAGCTGGCATTGTGCGATGTTTTCCAGCCGGAAGGCGTTGCGGTTTCCTCGGCCTCCAGCGTCCTGTTCCCATTCGGTTCGCCAAACACGATGGGTGTCGGCGCTCTGTGCTATGTGGCGTTTGCGATGATTGCGCCGCATGTTACAATGGGCGGCATGTTGATCAATATGTTCTCCGATATAGACAACGCTGAGCTCATCGTTGTCTGGGGCGCCAATCCTGCCACCGATTGTCCTCCTTATGATTTTCAACGTATTCTCAAAGCTTATAAACGTGGCGCCAGGGTGGTCGTGATAGATCCCCGTCGCACCATGATCGCCAAGCTCACTGATGCCGAGTGGATTCCCATTCGGCCGGGCACGGACGGCGCTCTGGCACTGGGGATATGCAATATCTTAATTTCAGAAGAGCTTTTTGACGAACCCTTTGTGAGGAATTGGACCCGGGGATTTGATGAATTCTCCCAGTATGTTCAACATTTCAGACCGGAAATAGTGGAGGAGATCACCGGTGTACCGGCGAAGACGGTTATATCTCTGGCTCACCGGATTGCTGGAGCCAATGGGGCTTCACCAATCATGTACAGTGGACTCGAATACAGTGAAAGCGGCGTGCAGGCCATTCGCGCTACTATCGTATTATGGGCGCTTGCCGGACAATTGGACGTTCCCGGCGGCCGATGCTTCACCATGCGCGAAAATCATTTTCCAATCAACCGGTCAGGCCACATATCTAATCCCGATGTAACGAAGGCATTGGGCAGAGACCGATTCCCCGTTTATAGTGCCTATCGGGGCGAATCACATGCCATTGCATTGCCGGATTCAGTATTAAACGGCAAACCGTATAGGATTCGCTCCCTGATAATACAGGGAGCTTCCATTATAACCGCTTGGCCGCAACCAGCAATCTGGAGAAAGACTCTCAATGCTCTTGATTTCCTCGTTTGTATCGATCGTCAGCTAACTGCTGATGCGGCTTATGCGGATATAGTCCTGCCGGCCACCACCATGTATGAAATTGAATCTTACATGACATATGGTCCGATATTTCGCATTCGGGAAAAGGTGATCGAACCTGTGGAAGAAGCTCGGAACGATTTCCTCATTATGGCCGAACTGGCTGATCGACTGGGATACAGCCATCTCTATCCTCGAAACGAAGAGGACTTATTGCGCCACGCATTAAAGGGATCAGGTTTTACGCTTGAGGATGTTCGTAATGCCGGAGGAACGGCGCAGTCAAAGGGCATTATGATGCAATACAAGAAATGGGAAAAAGGGTTGCTGCGTCCTGATGGCGAGCCGGGATTCGACACTCCGTCCGGTAAGTTCGAGATAGCGTCGACGATCCTCGAAGAACACGGATATGACCCATTGCCCGAATATATGGAACCACGCGAAAGCCCGTCCTCGCAGCCCTGTACGGCAGCAGAGTTCCCGCTCGTCTTTAATTCCGGGGCACGGGTAACAACTGATTTCCGCTCACAGCATCACGGCATCCCTGGATTATACAAGGAGCGGCCGGAGCCCACCGTCACAATCAATTCGGCCGACGCTGAAGCTCGTGGTATAAAAAACGGGAATCTGGTGCGTGTCATTTCGCCAAGAGGGCAGGTCACCTTGAGGGCATTAGTCACCGATGATATTGCACAGGGTACCGTTGACGCCAACATGGGAGGGGGTGGCCCGGTGGGCCCTGGGGCCTGGCAGGAATGTAACATCAATGATTTAACCGATCTCAACAGGTATGACCCGATTTCAGGTTTCCCGGTGTATAAGGCCCTTCTCTGCGACGTGGCCAAATCGGATGATGCCGGAAAAACTATAACAATTGATTCCGGAGAATATGAGAAATCAGCGGAAATCGCCCAGGCTTCAGCTCAACTAAAGTCTCAGGCCGAACGCATCTATCTGGATCATAATGCGACAACATATCTTGATCCCGAGGTGCGTGCGGTTATGTCTGAATACATGGAGAAATGCTTCGGCAATCCCTCGAGCATCTACAGTGAGGGAAAAGATGCCAGGGCAATGCTTGATGCCGCTCGACGCAGCCTGGCGCAACTGCTGAATTGCACCGCAAAACGGATCGTATTCACCGGCGGCGGGTCCGAGGCAAATAACCTGGCTATCAAGGGAACCGCCTTCGCGAACTGGAACAACAAGAATCATATTATTACCTCGACAATTGAGCATCCCTCAGTGCTTGAGGTGTGCAGGTGGCTGGAACAATTCGGATTCCATGTAACATATCTGGAGGTTGACGATAGCGGAAAAGTCAATCCTTCCGATTTGAAGGATGCCATTAGACCCGAAACCTCGCTGATCAGCATAATGATGGCCAACAACGAGACGGGCTCCATCCAGCCGATCGTAGAGATGGCCGCAATTGCAAAAGAAAACGGAGTATTATTTCATACTGATGCTATACAGGCAATCGGTAAGATCCCGGTGGATGTGGAGGCATTAGGTGTCGATTTACTTACCATATCCGGTCATAAAATATACGGACCCAAGGGGGTGGGTGCTCTTTTTATAAGAAAGGGTGTTGAACTTCATCCCCTGATTCATGGAGGCAAGCAAGAGAGCGGCTGGAGAGCCGGTACGGAGAATCTTATCAATATAATCGGATTAGGTAAGACGGCTGAGCGGGCAACCCAGCACCTGCCCCGGATGGGTAATATTCGAATACTGCGGGATAGACTTGAGAACGGCATCAAAAAACTGGTGCCCGATTCAAAGTTGAACGGGCACAAAACAGATCGCTTACCTAACACGGTCAATATGACTCTGCCGGGTATTCGGGGAGAATCTCTTGTGTTGGCTCTGGACCAGCGAGGTATCTCCATTTCATCCGGGTCTGCCTGCCGATCCGGATCACCGGAACCCTCCCACGCCTTGTTGGCAATGTCCTTGCCTGAGGATGACGCTCACTGCGCGATCCGCTCTTCACTGGGATTGCGAAATACCGAGGAGCAGATCGATTTTACTCTTGCTATGCTGGAGGAAATTATAAAGGATAAGAAAAGCGGTATCCGCTTCGTTCCCTGTCGTTAACGTACATGGATCTTGATACTAAACATGACAATTGCAGATAGGATACCAGGGCTATAATAACAAAAACCCGCCTGCTCGAGGCGGGTTTGAATAAATCTAATCGAAGATGCTATTTCAATAACAACATCTTCTTCGTATCGGCGAAATCATCTGCCTCGATCCTATAGAAATATATCCCTGACGGTTGATCGGCGGCGTTCCAGGTGACCTGATGATAACCCGCTTCCTTTGGATGATTGACGAGGGTCTCAACGCGTCTCCCCAGAAGATCATAGATTCCGATCGCGACATACGATGGTTCCGGCAGATCAAATTCAATAACGGTTCCCGCATTGAACGGATTGGGATAGTTTTGACTCAGCCGATATGACTCCGGCAATACGATATCATCGCCATAATTCGGGGTTTGCTGTAGCAGTACGTATCCGTCCCTCGAGTCAACTTCAAAATCGATTCCTTCTTCGTCGACCACGTAGGCGGTGGAAAACGAAACCAGCATTGAATCGGATGCCTCTTCGGATATCTCAAAGGCGATACAAACAACCTCTTCTCCATCTTCCAACGAAACTATATTGAATATGTCATCCCATATGAAATGAATCTCGCCGTCGATACCGTTGGTCGTCGGATCGGCCATAACATCGGAGCCAAACCCGATAAAGCTCATCCTCTCCGCGGGAAACTCAATATGCAGCTCCAATCCTGCCACGTCGTTAAAACCGGCTACGTTGATAGGCATCCGCACCGTATCTCCCGGCTCCCCGTAGCAGTCCATCAGATCGAGTACCGCAGTATCGGTTACCTTGGGGGGCGGTATTCCCAGACGGCCCTGGGCCCAGGAATAGTCAACATCGCCCATCCGAATGCCCACAAAACTCGAATCCGTCAGATCGGCATCCCACAGCGTTACGTTAATACACCTGGGTGCATCCGGCCAGTTCTCATC
>CBDVBL010000001.1:0-25572 GCA_965372205.1 uncultured bacterium | reverse complement strand
GGTTTCACATTCTATTTATCTGCGCTCAAAAACAACGACTGGGTGGACTTAAGGGTTCTGTATACCGGCCGGGGTTTCCCGTAATAGATGCTTGAAAAAATCGACCAGCCATATATCACCACCAAGAAAAGCGGCACGGGCCTGGGTCTCGCTATCGTGAAAAAAATCGTCGAAGAGCATGGCGGGAAGATACGGTTCTATAATGACGGCGGTGCGGTGGTGGAATTTACGTTGCCAGTGGGCGTGTAGGGACTTATTGCTATAAGCCTGTGCCGTCTACCCGCGACATCAAAATGCCTTGAAAATATATCTTTTATCCCCCACAATCACGTCAATTAAAACCGGTTTAATGGAGGGATCAAATGAACTGGAAACAATTCGTTATCGCCGTAATCGTAGCCTTTGTAGCGCTGGGTGTGATGGATTTTATCGTCAATGTTGTGTTACTGGGGGATGCGTATGCACCGCTGATGGGTACAGTATTCCGCAGCGAAGTTGATATGAATTCGAAAATGTGGGCTATGTATCTGGGAGAATTCATTTTCGTCCTTTTGTTCGTCTGGGTTTACACCTACGGCCTTAAGGGCAAAGGAATCATGGAGGGGCTCCGTTACGGTCTGTATATCGGTTTGATGCTCTGGGTGTTGTCGTCGCTGGCGATGTGGGCCATGTTTCCGGTATCGGCCTGGCTGGCCTGGATGTGGGCGATATTCGGCACCATCGAGATGGTCATATTAGGTTTGATAGTCGGCGCCATATATAAGACGGCGAAAGTATAGCGATCATATCGCATTAAGATTGAATTGTGGCGTCAGGCCATACGGCTCGTCCTACGGATCCCTACGGGCCGTATGGCCGTAGGACAGAGTGGCCTCACCTGACGGCCTGCGATTAATAAGAGCCGCGCTCGTAGTAAGTTGATTTCACTATTGAAGTTTACTGCGGATTTCCCTAGCTCTGGCTAAGTGCCTTTCCGCCTCTTCTTTTTTGTCCATTTTTCCATACAGCGCGGCCACATTTTCTAAAAGTGAGGCGATATTTGGATGAATCATACCAAAAGATTTCTCCAATATCTCAAGCGCCCTTTTATAGCGAGGCTCGGCCTCCGCGTATCTGCGCTGTGATTGATATAAAAGAGCCAGATTGTTCAGCGTGGCGGCAACATCAGGATGATCGGGGCCCAGCGTTTTTTCTGCTATCTTAAAGGACCGCTGGTATAAAGGCTCGGCCTCCGCGTATCTGCCCTCAGATTTATATAAACCGGCCAGATTACTCAGCGTGGCGGCAACATCAGGATGATCGGGGCCCATGGCTTTTTCCCCTATCTCAAGGGACCGCCTGAATAAAGGCTCGGCCTCCGCGTACCTGCCCTGAGATCTATATAAAAGAGCCAGATTGTTCAGTACGAAGGCAACATCCTGATGATCGGGGCCCAGGGCTTTTTCAATAATGCCTCTAATATCCAGATACAGCAGTGTTAAAAAAGCCCACTGCGCGCCTTTGTAAAACGGATCGCTGGTCTTCCTAAACCATCCAAATAGTTTATCTGGCGCCAGGCTCTGCGTGGCATGGTAGTAGGATTCGCTGAGGGCGGTTTTGTGACTTTCCATAATGTTCTTTGGTTCAAGATCGTCAAGTTGAGCGTTGTAATAATCGAATAGCCAGGTATTAGCATTCTTATATAAATCTTTTTCAGCGGAATGTTCGATGAGGCTGTCGCGCATCAATTCGTGCATGACCCAGGTGCGGCTTTCCGGCCTCGCTTTTATAAACGAAAAGCGATGAAACTCCTTAATCTTGGTCAGAGGATAGCCTGTCCCAAAATGCTTGATAAGAGCAACAAAGATCTCCTGATCCCAGAACCTTGTCGCGGAAAGAACGTTCAACGTCTGGATTTCGTTCTCGTTCATACTTCGGATGAAGAGGTCAAGAACCTCCCTTGCCGTTTTTCCGAAATCGCCAATAGCAGGCTCTTTTCCTTTACTCTTTATTTCATCATAGGTATCAACAGAGAGGTCTAAATAGAACGGGACACCTTTGCTGCCTTTAATAATAACCTTGCGTATATCTTCGTTGTCGATACCGCTTTCTTTGAGATATCTATTCGCATACTTATCCTCCAGGTCATCAACACGATGTGGTTCAATCCGGTTTTCCCAGACTTTATCCCGTTTGGGCCATTCGAGTTCTTTGCGCCCGCCGATAACCCAGATTATTCGCGGCGTCTTCTCTATAATTTCCCGTATCCATTCATCCTTTGTGAAGCGTTCCGCTTCCGTCCTGTCCTTGCCCCATAGCTGTTCGTATGTATCTATAAATACTACGGTCTTGTACCCGTATTCCTCGGTATAATTATCTAAATCCTCAGCCAGGAATATCGGTATGAGTTTTTCGATATCCTTAGCTTCCATGTCGGGCAGATTCCACAGCAGCGCATTTCCCCTTTTGGTGAACCAATCGCTTATATATTTATCTGCTTTAGCCACCACCTTGATCAATTTTGGAATGAATCCTATAAGCGGTATATCACCGGAATCCTTTATGAGATCTGCCAGAAGTCCGGTTTCGTCCCATAATGGGAAACTGCTCTGATTTAAAGGAACTTGCGGTTTGATTTTCCTCCAGTAAACGGCGTAGCCTATATCGAAGGTTGGGAAATCGATTTTATATTTGCTTTTAAATTCCTGGCGGAGGCAGAAAAGCGCCGTTTCGATATCACGATAGTAGGGGAGGTCAAAATCCAAAAGCGCCCATTTCGCGTCAGAATCGATTTTCTCCAGTTCCTTTGCCAGCTCTATTCGCAGGGCCGTCTTACCTATTCCGGCCACGCCGTGATAAACCAATATCTTATGCTCATCCGGCTTTTTGGAATTGACGGCATCTCTAAAGGCGTCTATCAGGTCCTTCCGCCCTACAAACGGGCGTTTTTTACGCAAGATTGTATCGGGCATCTGTCGTATCCGTGCCTTTGAAAGATTTTTTATAACATAACAATTTACGATATGGAAGGCAACATCTTTTTCTACGTAAAGGCTGGCTATGGGTCTCAGACGTTAACCTACGCTCAAAACAAAAGCCGGAGGCTTTGCAGTCTCCGGCTTTCGGTGTTGGGCCATGATGTGGGCTTAAATACTATTGGTAGTTCCGTCAGGTCACGATCAAATGATCTACGACCTGACCGAACGGAATCTATCGTATTATGCGGCGCCCAGGGTCTTCTCTCCCGGTCCCCAGTCCACACCGCAGAGTTCGCCGGTCTGCAAAGCCTGCAGTGATCTCAAGGTCTCGGAGACCGAACGGCCGGTGCCGAGATCGGAGACCACCATCCAGCGCAGGATGCCGTCGGGATCTATGATGAAAGTCCCGCGAAGCGCCATGCCGTCATCGAGTAAAACATCGTAATCCTCGGATACTTTTTTGGTGATATCCGAAAGCAGCGGATAGGCCAGCTCACTCAGCTCGCCTTTTATCCAGGCATCGTGCGAATATACTGAATCAACCGAAGCACCCAGAACCCTGGCGTTATTCTTTTCGAATTCCGCATTTCGTTTGGAGAACTCTCTAATCTCGGTGGGGCAGACAAACGTGAAATCGAGTGGATAGAAAAACAGAACCACCCATTTGCCCTTGTAATCGGAAAGGCTGAAATCCTTGAATTCGCCCTTGTATACGCCCTGCATTTTGAAATCAGGGGCCTTCGATCCCACTCTCAAACTCATTTTTTCTCCTGTGTGTCTGTTTGACACGGTTTACATATTCCCATGAATACAATCGTCTTTTCGGTTATTACATGCTCGGAATCCGGAGGATCCGGTATCCGAATGCTCTCCAATTCCTCAAAATGAACGTCCTCCACCCTTCGGCACGAAAGACAGATGAAATGACTATGCTGTTTGATATCGCCATCGTACCGGGCATGATCCGACAGCACATTTACTTTTCTTACGAAGCCAACCCTGTTCAACGCCTCAAGATTTCTGTAAACCGTTGCTAATGAAAGAGTTGAAAACGATTCTCTCAGCCGACGGTAGATCGCCTCCGGGGACGGATGCTCTTTCGAGTTCAGTAGAATTCGATAAACCTCTATCCTCTGATGTGTTAGAGGAATCCGACTCTTCCTGCAATGGGCTCTGAGAGCCTCAATTCTATCAGTAACTTCCATCGTCGTCATACCTATTTATCAAACGATAATTATTATCGAATGGTTCCCGGGTAATACTATAGGATATTATAAAGGTCGGATCGACTTTTTATCGTCGGCTTCCCTGCTTATAAAACGGCGGCTTTACGATCTCTGCCGGCGCGATCTTCCCCCTGATATCGATCCCTATCTCGGTGCCGATCTTCGAATGCTCAATCGGAACATAACCGATCCCGATCCCCTTCTCAAGCATTGGAGAGAACGTCCCCGAGGCGACCTCGCCGACCTGTCTACCACCGGCCACTATGGGGTAATGCTGCCTGGGGAATCCCCTCTCCTTAAGCTCGAAGGCGATCAGTTTCCTCTTGAGACCTTCGGCTTTAATTTTCTCCAATGCATTCCTGCCGACAAAATCCCCGCTATCGAGTTTAACCGTCCAGCCGAGGCCCGCCTCAAGGGGATTGGTCGTTTCGTCTATGTCGTTACCGTACAGCGCGTATTTCATCTCCAGCCGCAGTGAATCTCTGGCTCCCAGTCCGACCGGTTCGCCACCGAATTCCTTAGAGGCCTCCATGGCCGCGTTCCATATACGCTCTGCGTGCCGTGGAGAAAAATAAAGCTCAAAACCTTCTTCGCCGGTGTAGCCGGTGCGAGAGAGGACCATCTCCGTGCCTGCGACCTCAGCGGTCGCCGACCAGTAGAAACGTAACGACGGCAGATCATAACCGGTCATTTTCGCCATTACTTTCTCGGCATCGGGCCCCTGAATCGCTAATAGTGCGGTCTCATCTGAGAGGTTGGCAAGTTCGATATCCTCATGCTTCTTAAGCGACAGAAGGTGAGCATAGTCTTTTTCTATATTCGATGCGTTGACCACCAGCATATATGTATCGCCCAGATTATAGACCAACAGATCATCCACGATACCGCCGTCGGGATAACACATGCAGGTATAGAGCACCTGGCCAATCCCCATCGAATAGACATCGTTGGTGACTGCGTACTGCACGAATTGCCGGGCGCCATGCCCGGAGACCACGAACTCCCCCATGTGCGAGAGATCGAATATACCGACCGATTTCCGAATCCGCTTATGCTCCTCCTTCATGGAGCGGTACTGTACCGGCATGTAGTAACCGGCGAATTCTACTATCTTAGCTCCTGATTTCTGATGGATATCGTAAAAAGGCGTTTTCTTTATCATTGCTTATCTCCTCAAGCAGTTTTCGATGAGGGTGAATATAACACCGAGTATCTTGCAGGTCAAACCCCTCATATCCTACGGATCTGTAGGACGAGCCTTCGACCTGTGGATTTGACTATTGACTGGAGATTTCGTCCCTTCATCGCATACTTATTGACTAACGAATCTTGCTTTCCTAATATAAGTAGCCGTTACACAGGAGGACCTCATGAAAAAGTTGATTCTGCTTTTAATTATCAGCATGTCGGTTCTTTGGGCTCAGGAGGGTGAAGAGAGGGATGTATGGAAACCGTTTAAGTATTTCGTCGGCTCCTGGGAGGGTCATGAAACCGGCGCGGCCGGTATCGGCAAAGGGGAGAGGGAATACTCTTTTATAATGAACGATCGTTTCCTGCATGCGAAAAATAGGTCTGTCTTCGAACCGCAGGAGAAAAATCCCGAAGGCTAGGTGCATGAGGATTGGGTTTTCATTAGCTATGATAAAATCAGGGGATTGTTTGTACTAAGGGAATTCCATGTCGAGGGATTCGTAAACCAGTATACGCTTGACACCCTGTCTTCCGATGGTAAAAGGTTCGTATTCATAAGTGAAAGCATCGAAAATATATCCGAGGGTTGGAGAGCCAGACAGATTTTCACCATTCAGAACGAAGATGAATTTTCAGAGACCTTTGAGCTGGCTTCTCCCGGGAAGGATTTTTCCAAACTTCTGGAAAACCACTGGAGCCGGAAGTAACAACCGGCCGGTGTCTATATAGCGCATATTTTCGGTCCGTTCCCATTGCCTATGCGTCCGAATCTTAATCGGGCCGAAAAATATATACGGCCGCAGTAGTCTATTGACTATCAACAACTATCTCCATAAAATAGTATTATGAAACTTTGTACCCCCAAGCAGATGCAGAATATCGACCGGCGGGCCATCGAGGGTATGAAGATACCCGGGCTGGAGCTTATGGAAGCCGCCGGCAGCCGTGTAGTTGATGCCATCATCGAACAGTACGGCGATATCACCGGCCAGGTGATTACTATCGTTTGCGGCAAGGGTAACAATGGCGGCGACGGCTTCGTCGCGGCCCGTTACCTTCACGAAAAAGGCGCCAAAATAGAAATCTTCCTCACAGGCCGCGCGGATATAGTTGAAGGCGACGCCGGGACCAATCTCAAGAGGGCTGAGAAGATGGGGCTTTATGTCAAGGAGATTGATGACATTGATGATTTCTCGATTGATAGCCACTCAAACATCATAATCGATGCGATATTCGGCACCGGATTTTCAGGCGATATAAAGACTCCTTATGATAAGATAATCTTAAGAATCAATGATCATCCCGCATCGGTGGTGGCTATCGATGCTCCCAGCGGCCTTGACGGGGCAACCGGAGCGGTCGCCGAGCCATGCGTTCGCGCCGATTTGACTGTCACGTTCGGCCTGCCTAAATTCGGCCAGGCGGTCTACCCTGGTAAGGAATATTGCGGCCTGCTTCTGGTGGCCGATATCGGTTTTCCGGATGAAGCCATAGACCAGGAGGATATCGATCGGTACCTACTGATGGAGGATGAAGCGGCCGCCATGCTCCCGCGCCGTGCTCCCGACTCGCATAAGGGGGATTTCGGCAAGCTCTTCGTCCTCGCCGGTTCCGAGGGATATACCGGCGCTGCCGCCATGACCGCCGAGGCCGGGCTGCGATCCGGGACAGGCCTGGTGATCCTCGGTTGTCCGTCCGGCCTGAACGATATTTTCGAGCAGAAACTAACCGAGGTCATGACCAGACCACTACCTCAGGTGCGCAAGAGGCGATGCCTGGCTCTCAGGGGCCTGGGCGAGGTCCGCGAGATGGTCAAGTGGGCCGATGCCGTAGCGGTGGGGCCGGGGATCGGCATATATCATGAGACCCGCGACCTGATTTTTCGGCTGATATCAAAGCTGGATAAACCCGCAGTGTTCGATGCCGACGCCTTGAACATACTGGCCAAAAATATGGATTATCTGAAAGATCACACGGCGCCTCTTGTCATCTCCCCGCACCCCGGTGAAATGTCGCGCCTGACCGGCAAAACAATAGACCAGATCGAAAAAAACAGGATCGATATCGCATTGGAGTTTGCCGATGAGTTCAACCTTGTCTGCATATTAAAAGGCGCACCATCGGTGATTGCCGCGCCGTCGGGCCAGGCTTGGATCAACCCTACCGGCAACGAGGGGATGGCCACCGCCGGTTCGGGTGATGTCCTGACCGGTCTCATCGGCGGCTTCCTAGCGCAGGGCATGATCGACATCGACGCCGCTGTGCTCGGCTGTTATGTTCATGGCAAGGCGGGCGACCTGGCTTCTGAGAGCCTCGGCTCCCGCGGCATGATCGCGGGCGATATACTGCATATGGTGCCGGAGGCTTTAAGGAGGTTGGAGGAGGGGTGATATCTTGTAGGCCAGGCCGCCTGCGGCCTGACAAAAGAGGGCATTGAATGTCAGTTCCCGGGGGAACTGACCTACATCTAGCTGAGAGCGCTGGAGGAGGGGGAAGGGCCCATGGAATATCTCTTGACCGTTGCCATCATACTTTTGGGACTTCTAGGATATATTTTTTCCCTTTTCATTAATTGGGATAAATTAAAAGGAAAACTTTGGCTGGTGGCTTTAATCATACTAATGGCGGCCGCCTTAGTCATAGTGCAGATTGGGCAAAAATCTGCCCAGGACTCGCGCGAAGCTCAATATCAGAGTAGGTATGATTCTATTCACATCTTAAATCAATTTGTCATCACTCAAAATGATACTTTAAGAAGTGAGGTGGAAAGACTATCCGCTGAACTGGAACCCGTAATAAAACTTGCAAATGAGAATTTCCCTGGCCTTAGCGAAAACCTTGCAATAAAGCAACTTATTTTAAAAATATCAAAAATGGAATCGAAAATTAGATTTTTAAAAGCAGTGAAGTCCGTAAATTCAAAGGACGGCACTTACATTACCAGATTTTATTTTGGTTCTGAATACCCCGTAGCCGTGCGAGATATAAATATAAAGCTTGAATTTGACAAATCGTTATTAAGTGCCAAACATTATTTTGATGGTGCTTTCGTTAGGGAACAAGGTTCTAATCTCATTTTGACAGCAAACAATAAAATAGAATTCACAACCGGTCTCTTGGCCGTCGGGAATGATATAGTCATTCAAACGAAAAGCCGTGATAGCCTATCTATAATTGACATGTCGTTCCAATCCCGATGAAATTCTGTGGTTTTAGTAGGTCAGGCCGCTTGCGGCCTGACAAAAGAGGGCATTGAATGTCAGTTCCTGACCTACTAAAGACTTTCCTCGTCATCGCGAGGAGTCGAGCGTAACGAGATGACGAAGCGATCTCATCTGTTGAATACATGAAGCGGGAGCAACAATGGATACAATCAAAACCAGAATAGAACAGCTCGCTAAAAAGCACGGCCCGGCCATGATCGCTCTCGGGCGTAAACTACACCAACACCCGGAAACAGCGTTGGAAGAATTCCAGACCCAGAAAACGATCGCCGCTAAGCTCAAGGAGGCCGGGTGCAAGGTCAATACGAGAATCTGGAAAACAGCGGTGGTCGGTTTGCTGCAGGGCAAGCATAAGGGGAAAACCGTCGGTATCAGATCGGATATGGATGCTCTGCCGGTAACTGAGAAGACCGGCTACTCATTCGCCAGCAGGAATAAAGGCAAGATGCACGCCTGCGGTCACGATGTTCATGTGTCGCTCGTCTGCGGCGCAGCGAAGATCTTAAGCGAACTTCGCCACCAGATGCATGGAAACGTCAAATTCATATATCAACCATCGGAGGAGATGACTCCCGGGGGGGCGAAATTCTTAATCCGGAAGGGTATTTCGGCCAGAGAAATAAAAGCAAAGCCAAAAACCACAGCCCCGGCAATCACCCATTTGCTCAACCTGAACATGATAGCTCCTTCGTTAAAAATGCTCTTATTTCGAAGTCTCAGGCGGCCGATTCATAATGTATAAATTTATCCAGTTTTGGTAGGTAATATATTGTTATTTTTTTCTTACGAGAAGCAACGTATAACTGCTGTCATGCGGGATATTTTCCAGATCAGCGAATTTGTTCTCCAGACGATTCTTGAATATGGCCGTTGTTTTTTTCAATTCTTCGGGCGTATAAAATTTAAAAGTAGAGTAATGGTGGCGAGAGACTAACTGCATCAGCCTGTCAATCGATATGACACGTTTGAAATTATAAGTTTTTATTTCTTCCAGGCGCAAGGTCCTACGCCGGGATATAATTCTCTCAAACTCTTCGATGGAAAGCAGGCGGTCCTCCCTCTCGACGAATCCCGGGAAATACCGCCCCCAGATGGTTTTTTCATTCTGGGCGCGTGAGCGGGTATAGATGCCCAGGAATCCACCGGACCTCAATACTCTGGCCGTCTCATCGAAGAATTTCGCAATATCAAAATGATGGATGGCGTTAAAGGTCACCATGAAATCGAGTAATCCATTGTCGAAAGGAATCGAGTCCGCCTTTGCCTGCAGGAGAAAGCATGATTTTGCGCTGCGGTGATTACATAGTTTATCCCGGCAAAGCCTTAACATCTCTTCGCTTATGTCAACGCAATAAAGATTGAGCGGATTGGATAGACAATCCAGAAGAGCTTCGGTATATCGACCGGTGCCGCAGCCCAAATCCAGAAGACGAGTATCGTCATCGCCGTCGGCTATTAAATTTGCCAGGTATTCCACCGGCTCGCGGTCTGTTTTGCGAAGTTTTCTGTAGCCTGATGCGATTCGATCAAAGTGGTCTTTCATTTGAGACGCCATGTCATTCATAAGATCCTCTATCGATCAGATAGGCAATTGCATCGGCTATACGATTTTTATGTCGAGCCCTGCAGCCAATATAATGTACGTAAATCACATCGCCCGGGCAAGAGGGAATTGGCGGTGCCGCCTGGCTAATCTGGTAAATAGACTATTCTTACCGAATTTTCCGTATCTATATTTTACTGATTGTGGATATAGATTTCGAGTCAGCGCCGACGGGATTGGGCGACTAGCGGGTCGGGCGTCCGCTTTTGAGCTGCAGGTTGTTATAAGATGATTTCATTAATTTCAGAGCCTTCAGAAGCTCGCTTCGTTTGGGATGACGGTAGGTAATCTTTATCATAGCTCTTTATGGCGTCGGCTACATTTAAGAAATATCGCACTGTAGACGGGGAGCTTGTCTCCCCGCATATTATTAAAACCAGCCCCAGAACTCCACCCGAAACCATCGGACGATGCGCCATAAGAGAATCTTGTAGGCGGGCCGTTTACCGCAGTAGATTTTGGCATGGCCGGTCATGCCTGGTTTCAAAAGCCGGTCTGTGTTCGGCGCCACGGCGGTGACCACGAATATCGGCTGCAGCTGGCCTGCCTCCGTTTGCTCCGCCACGACTGTCACCTGCCCGTGGAAAGTGATCCCCGGATAACTGCGAGTTCGGAATTTTACCATTCTCCCCGGAACAACAGGGCTGATCTCTTTTTCCGGAACCGGGATTCTGACCCGCATGGTGTCAATGCGAGCCACGTGTAGGATCTCCGAGCCGGTCTTTACCGACGTTACCACGCCGTCTATAGGCGAGATTATATTCTCTGCGGCGAGATGAGTTTCCAGCCTGTCGATTTTGGCCTGTATAGCCCGTATCTCAGCCTCGGCGATATCGATCTCCTCCGGGCGGGCGCCTTGTTTTAAGAGCTTTTTTTGTTTTTTGTAAAATCCAAGTTCAGATTTCAGCACCTCGTTGGAGGTTCTGGCCTCCTCGAGCTTTTCTGCCGGTATCATTCCCTTCGCCGCCAGCTCCTCCGACCGCGATAGATCAGAATCGGATTTCTTGAGCTTCATCCGGACCTGCTCTATGAGATCTTCGACCTGCGAGATCTCCTCCGGCCGTGGCCCTTTTTTGAGAAGCTGAAGCTGCGATTCGGCCTGGTCGAGACCGGCGCGCGATTCCGCCAGATCCGGCTGCAGCTCCGATGAACTTATCCTCGCAATCATCTCTCCGACCCGTACTAAATCCCCCTCCTTTACGGCAGGTGTTATGGAAAGCACTCGCATGTCCTCTCCGGCCAGGCTGAACCTCTGGCTGCTCTTCTCGCCGGAACCGCGGTCGAGCACAAGCTCCACGAAACCCGGTTCGGAGGATCTCAACGCCAGCGATTCTATGGGATATATCAGACAATCATGGGAGATCTTCAGTTCAAGCTTAACTATAAACGACAGCACAACCAGCGCCGCCACCGCTATCCCCAGGATGATCCAGTTGCGTGGGCGAAGTATGGCTCCTCTTTCACTCATGGCTATCCTTAATATCCCCGACTTCTTTAACGCCTCCAGGATCAAATATAAGACGAAACCATATAGAACCGCCAGACCGAAAATGCCCAGTATTGAAAAGAAAAGACCGGAGACTTTGTAGAGAATGAATCCAAAAAGCCCTGCCGAATAGGCTATAGAAGCCAGTCCGTACCATCTGAAGATGCGTCTTTCACGCAAAGGCGGCTCCGTGTCGGGTTTGATTTTGAATAGAAGCTTCAGAATAATCGCTTTCCAGTAGCCGAAGGCCCTGGCGCGCAGGTTGGGAATACTCCAGCGATCCACCAGATAGTAATAGCCATCCAGTTTCAAAAGCGGGTTTAAATTAAATGTAATACCCACAAAAGAGAGCGCTATAATTATGAAAGCGATTTCATTAATTATATTATCGAGGGCGGTTATTCTCCAAGCGATACTCGCCAAGGCCCAGATGATGATCTGGTTTTTGATACCGGCGGTTGTGACCGCAACCCGCATCTTCTTTTCCGGAAAGAGATAGGCATCGGAGACATTGGCGTAAAAACATGGCTGAAGATAAAGGAGCAAAAACCCCATCTCCGATACGTGGCCGCCGTATCGCTTGCAGGTAAATCCGTGTGATAGTTCATGAAAGAGCGTTACGAAGAATATCGTGATCCAGATCAGCGGGATAACTTCGGGCCGCAGAGTCATATTCAATTGATGGGCCAGTTCCAGCCGGTTGGAGAGAAGAATTAAAGCGGCAAGGAATATGAGGAAGATATAAACCGGGATCAGTAAACGAGAATAAAAAATCCGGGCCACGGGCATGAAACGCTCGAGGAACGAGTCAGGGTCGAAACCTTTGATTCTTATAAAGAGGATTTTCTGCAGGAGAGCACGTTTTTTCCAGAGACCGGGATCGGTCGGTGCCGCAATCCCCGCATCTTCGGCCTTCTCCAGAAGCCCCAGCGATTCCAGCCTGTCACGGAACTTCGCTATGGCTTCTATCGGTGGCTTTACCCCGGACACCCGGGAAAACTCCGAGACCACGTCCTCTATGGTGCGGGCGCCGTCGAATAAGTTCGCTATGGTGTGTTCGTTTTCCTTGAAACGAAAGAACCGCCCGGTGCGGGGATCTTTAATTATATAATAGACGATCTCGTTTTCGATCTGTCTGGAAATTACGAGATCGGGTCTCAGTTTCGGATTGCCGGTAGCGATTGGTCCCCTCCCTTCGTGCCGGGTCTAAATCACTAATATGATAAACGCTGTGTAATAATTATGCAACCGGAATGATGCTATAATAGAAAAGACAAAACTCGTTTTATGCAAAGAATTGTAGGGGCTTATTGCAATACGCCCCTGCACGACAGCAAAATAAAAGGATCGGCTATTTAAGCAGCACCATCCTCCGCGTCTCAGCAAAATCCCCCGCCTGAATTCTATAGAAGTAAAAGCCGGAAGAAGCATCCTCGGCATCCCAGACAACTTGATGATAGCCCGCTGGTTGCTCACCTTGCACAAGCGTTTCGACTTTGCGGCCGAGGATGTTGTAGATTTCAATAGTTACACCAGAGGCTACAGGCAGATTGTATTTTATTGATGTCGTGGCGTTGAACGGATTTGGATAATTCTGGAATAGGGCAAAATTGCCGGGTATGGGTGTATCATCTTCATCGGTGTCGGTTTCTATGCTCATCGCAACATCGAGCGACGTGGTGTGGTCGGGTGTCGAGGGAACCCCGAGAATGACCGTATCCTGATATACCGGATGTGAAAACAAAATATCGTAATTGCCTGCCCCCAGGCCCTCGAGTGAATAAATGCCATCGTAGCCGGTGTAATAGTCGATCTCGGTGCCAACTGCCCGGACATAGACATTTTCAATCGGCTCGAACCCGTCGGAGACGCCGCCCTGAGTGATTGCAAACAGCCGTTCCATCAACGGGTACAGATCCTGGCTTTCGTTACCATCGATGTAATAAGGCTCATCGCCGATACCATCACCATCGTTGTCGGGGCCGGTGTAATCGGACCAATGATTTCCCTCGTTGTCCGCGTCAGAATACCAGTAATCGATCCCGCCGCCGTAGTCTGCAGCCTGTACCGATCCTCCGTGATTGGAGATGAGATTGTTATGGTGGAAAGTATTATATTCGCCCCCACCCATGCACATTCCAAGCGAAATCGCATAGTTGCTGTTACCGGTAAGGTTATTGTAGGAAATGTCATTGTATTCGGACATGATCATGGATATACCGATGTCATTGCTGGAAATCCGATTCCCGTGTATGAGGTTGGAAAGGTGATGGTGCGTGTCGCCGGTATGCTCGAACAGGATACCACAGTGTGCGTTGTCTTCAAAAATGTTGTTACGAATCTGATTGGCCTGGTTATCCATGTAAGGACCGGAGTAAGATTCAAAGAATAGAATAGCATCGTTGTTGGAATAAAAGCGGCAACTTGTGATACTGTTGAAGCTGGCAGAATACAGAAACAGGCCGGCATAGTTATCGTAGAATTTGCAGCGCTCGATTGCACAATTATCGGCGTTACATATCTCGATCCCGGAATCCTCGAACAGGCTCCCGCCGTTTGTGATTGTGAAGCTCCGCATGACAACGTAGCTGGCTTCGATGAAAACAACATCGCCCGTGCCGGAGCCGTCTATGATAGTATTGTCCCTGTTTTCGCCGATTAAGCTGATGGGCATGTTTATAATGACATTCTCGTAGTAGATACCGTCTGCCACCATAACCGTATCACCCTCTCCGCAGGCGTCAATCCCTTCCTGGATGGTAGGGAAATCCCCGGGGACATGGATGATATCGGCTGATACCAATGACCAGGGTAAAAATGCGGAGGTCATTAGAATGAAACATAATCTCTTCATCATTTCCTCCAGTTTATATTTTTAACGAGCGACCGGTGTACTGCTCAACAGATGCTATTCACAATATATATACCGTTACCTCGCGTTTTTTGTTTCGCAAAATGCGGCTTTTTAGGAATTGTCCCTATTTAAGCAATACCATCTTTCTGGTCTCGTCATACTCCCCCGCCTGAATCCTGTAGAAATACATGCCGGAAGATACGTCGTTGGCATCCCACACGATCCGATAATACCCAGCCTGCTGTTCTTCTTGAACAAGCGTCTCCACCTTGCGCCCTAGGATGCTATAGACGTTGATAGTTACATCAGAGACTACGGGAAGATTGTATTTTATTGTAGTCGACGTATTAAACGGGTTCGGGTAGTTCTGGGATAGGAGAAATTGCCTCGGTATTTCCGGAGTCTGCTCTTCGTCAACATCAGTAGGAATTCGCGCGCCGCCATAGGCGCCCATATCGCTACGTAACTCGCCAAGGCCCCAATCGCAACCAAGAATGCTATCGAAAATCGCAGGATCTCCGGCGTCGATACAGGGGGAATCCGACGAATCACCACAAACAACGGACATAAGATGATAGTCGCCATTCACCGGATCTCGGAAAAGGGGAAGAAGATCGATATTCCCTTCTCCAGGCCAACCACCTTGAATGTTGCAATATGTAAAATAGGGAGATGACGAATCATCGAAATCGATCTCAGGACTATATGATGCGCTGTCTGCCCAAAAAATGGTATTTGTGATTATCGGATTGGAAACCAACTCGCAATAAATTCCGCCACCTGAAACATCCGCTGTGTTTCTGCTAATAGTGTTGTTGATGAGCGTAGGACTTGATTCAAAACAATGAATCCCGCCTCCCATTGCCGCTGAATTTCCGCTTATCGTATTATTGCTGATCGTAGGATTGGAATTGTAGCAACCAATCCCGCCACCCCGCTCATTGGTAGAGTTTGCAATAAAGATATTGCCGGCAATTACCGGAGCCGAAAACTCAGCACAACCAACGCCGCCCCCACCGAAATCAGCAAAATTGCCGATAATGGTGTTGTTCACAATCATGGGATCAGAGTTGATTGTGCAGTAGATTCCGCCCCCACACGCAGCGCTTGAGTTATTTGTTATTAAGTTGCTTATGATTGTAGCGTTGGAATACTCCCAACATGCGATTCCTCCCCCTCACCCAAAGGTGCTGTTGTTCCTGATCGTGTTGTAGACGATAAGAGGGCTTGAATTATAACAAATAATCCCGCCGCCTCCTTCAATGCAAATACCGTTTTGCACCGTGAACCCCTTTAGGACTGCAGTGCTATCCTCCCCGGATGCAAATATCACAGCCGTTCCTGAATTATTTCCATCAATGGCGGTCTGCGAAATATAGGCTGTGTCTCCGGTGGTGATAAACAACGACCCCAGCACGATATTATGCCCGTTGAAATTGATATTCTCTACATACGTCCCCGGATGAACCAAAACAGTATCGCCGTCGGTGGAGGCGTCGATGCCTTGTTGGATGGTCTCGTAATCATCCGGGACGTTTATTATTGTCGCCGAAGCGCTGACAAAGGTGACGGCGACCGAGACCGTAAAGAACATAATATATCTTCTCATCTCAAGCTCCTGCGTAGATCCTTTCCAGGCGCTAACCTGAGCGATCCCGGGCAATCCTCGCAGCCGGATACCGAGTCGTTGCCTCTGTAAGCTGCAATCTCGGTGACGACATCCCCGATCTCGAAGGGAATACAGTTGCCGTTGGGATCGGCTTCGGGGGCGAAATCGCTGCCGTGCGGCGGGCATTCGCAGGTGTAGTATGGATCGATATCGCCTCTGTATATGCCGACTATGATGAGGGCGTCTTCCAGTTCGAGCGGAGTACCGTTGTGGTTGCAGTCTCCGGGGATATATACGCAGTCGGTAGCTTCATCTCCGCCGCCGTATGCTCCCATATCGCTGACAACAGCGCCAAGACCCCAGAAGCAGCCTAAAGGATCGTCATGTATCTCCGGATGACCGGCATCGATACAGGGGGAATCATACACGTCGCCACATTCAGTGGCCATTAGATGGAAATCGCTATTATCGGGATCGCGAAACAGGGGATCGGTATCAATATTTCCTTCACCCGGCCAGCCACCCTGGATATCGCAATATGTAAAATAGGGTGATGAGGAATCATCGAAATCGATCTCGGCGCTGTATGCTGCGTTGTCAGCCCAGAAGATTGTATTTGTGATTATCGGATTGGAGACCAGCTCGCAATAAATCCCGCCGCCCGAAACACCGGCTGAATTTTCAGAGATAGTGTTGTTGGTCATGCCGGGACTGGACTCAAAGCAAAAAATCGCGCCGCCATAAAGCATGGTGGAATTCCCGCTGACAGTATTGCCGTAGATATTCGGGCTGGAGTTGTTCCGGCAACAGATGCCTCCTCCGACCCCTTCGTAATTTGAGTTTCCACTGATCGTATTGCGAAATATTACGGGATTGGAATCATCGCAATATATACCGCCTCCATCCGATTCGGACGAATTTCCGCTTATGATGTTGTAGCTAATAGTCGGATCAGAGGAAAGACAGTAAATCCCACCGCCCTCCAGGGAGAAACCGTTCTGTATCGTGAAACCGGTTATGACGACGGCATTGTCCTCGCCATTTTCAAATGTCACGACCGATCCGGATCCGTTGCCGTCTATGATGGTCGTCGAGATATATGAGTCGTCTCCGGTGATCAGAAACATCGATCCCAGCACTATATTATGCCCGTTGAAATCGATATTCTCCACGTACGTCCCCGGCTGCACCAGCACCGTGTCACCATCGAAACTGGCATCTATACCTTCCTGGATGGTCTCGTAATCGCCCGGGATGTTGATTATATCGGGCGAATGACACCCTATTCCAAAAGCCCCGATATCTACGCCACCCTGCCCGGCGCCTGCACAACATGAGGCGGCATCCAGATAATAATCGCCGTTTTCGGGATCGCAGAACATGGGATCGCAATCGATATTGCCCTGGCCGGGCCAGCCCCCCTCGACGTCGCAATACTGAACGGAGGGTGAGGAGCCATTATAGCTAATCTGGCCGCCGCTATTAGCCCATAAAATCGTATTCCTTATTGTGAGACCGGACTGCCAGCAACTAATCCCCCCGCCATCGCCTGAATTCCCGGTGATGGTGTTGTTGATGATCGTGGGGCTGGACTCTTCGCAAAAAATCCCCCCGCCCCAACCATTTACGGAATGGCCGGTAATAAGATTGCTGGATATCGTACCGCCCGAGGAGTGGAGATAAATACCACCACCAAAATCCCACTCGCCCCATGTAATGTTATCGCTGATGACGTTATTGCTGATGGTGAGATTAGAACTGCCGAAACAGGCAATACCGCCACCACGTGCAACAGTGACCGAAGCGTAAGCTTCATTTTCGCTAATAGTGTTGTGAGTGATCGTGGCATTGGAATTATCGCAATAGACGCCACCGCCGTGAGCTTCAGAGCCTCCGAAGGACGGACTAGCGACGTTTCCGATGATGTAGTTATTGCTGATCGTGGGATTGGAGTTCCCGATACACCAAATGCCACCTCCAGCACCATTTACAAACCCTTGCCCTCTGATAGCCCTATTTTCGCTAATGGTGTTGTTGGTGATTGTGGCATCGGAATTATCGCAAAAAACGCCACCGCCTATGCCGTGATCGTCCCCCTGGCTCCGAGCAGTGTTTAGGCTGATGATATTATCTGTAATGACGGGGTCTGAATTCTGGCAAAAAATCCCGCCTCCATAAGAGCTTGAGGAACCGTTCTGCAGGGTGAATCCTTTAATGACAGCATTATTATTCTCACCGCTCTCGAATTTCACCACCGATCCCGATGAGTTACCATCGATAATCGTATACGATATATAATAGCTATATCCCGTCGTCAGAAACATCGACCCCAGTACTATATTATGCCCGTTGAAATTGATGTTCTCCACGTATGTTCCCGGCTGAACCAGCACAGTGTCGCCGTTGGTGGAGGCGTCTATGCCTTCCTGGATAGTCTCATAATCGTCTGGGACGTTAATTATCGTCGCCGATGCGGTCATAAAACTTAGGGCAACGAGAACCGATGTGAGAATTGCAGCCCTTTTCATTATATCCTCCTCGTGAGGTATTTATCCCGCTAGCGGTACTCAGATGAAAACCGTACTACCTCTAATTATATGGATAATTGATTCTACTTAGAAGTCAAGAGATTTCTTATTGATGGACGATGTGAAGGCTATTGGTGAGATACGCTTACTGTAAGGTAACCCGCTTCAGCCTCAATGAGTTAGTCACTACGAAAACCGATGAGAAAGCCATGGCCGCCGAGGCTATCATGGGGTTTAGAAAACCGGCCGTTCCCATAAATGGATATAGTACGCCGGCGGCTATGGGGACTCCGATAATGTTATATATAAATGCCCAGAAAAGATTCCAGCGGATCGTCCGCAGGGTTTTTTTGGAAAGCTCGATAGACCTGACAACGCCGGAGAGGTCGTCGGAAAGCAGCGTGATATCCGATGCCTCCATGGCGATATCGGTGCCGGAGCCGATGGCTATGCCAAGATCCGCCTGGGCCAGCGCCACGGCGTCATTGATGCCGTCGCCGACCATGGCGACCACCCGTCCCTCATCCTGAAGCTGCTTGACTCGTTGGGCTTTATCCTGGGGTTGAACCTCGGCTATTACATCGTCGATACCTATCCGGGATGCCACCGCTTTAGCCGTGTTTTCATTATCCCCGGTTATCATGGCGGTCTTGATCCCTGCCTTATGAAGCATATCGATAACTTTTTTCGCATCCGGCTTCAATGTATCAGCCACGGCGATGAGGCCGGCGGGCCTTTTGTCCACCGACAGAACCATAGTGGTTTTACCCTCGCTGCGGAGTCTTTTTAGATCGGAATCGAGGAGAGTAATATCAACTTTTTTCTCATCCATCAGCTTCGAATTGCCCAGAAATATTTTATGATCATCGACCTGTCCGGCGATTCCCTGTCCCGGTATGGAATAAAAGTTTTCCGGTTCTGCAAGAGTTATTTTTTCATTTTCAGCGGCCTTGACGATAGCCTCGCCCAGCGGATGCTCGGATCTTCTCTCCAGCGAGGCCGCATGATACAGGATTTCTTTTTTTGAAAAGCTATCGGCCGCAATTATATCTGTTACATCCGGCTTGCCCCTGGTCAGCGTGCCGGTTTTATCGAACAGCACGGTGTTAACCCGATGAGCGCCCTCGAGACTTTCTCCGCCTTTTATCAGGATACCGTTTTCGGCGCCGACACCGGTTCCCACCATGATGGCCGTGGGAGTAGCCAGCCCCAGCGCACAGGGACAGGCAATTATTAATACCGCAACGAAATTCAAAAGGGCGATGGTCAATGCCGGAGCGGGTCCCCAGAGATACCATATTATGAATGTTAAAACCGATATCCCGATTACTATGGGGACAAAAACACCTGCAATTCTATCGGCCAGCCTCTGGATGGGGGCCTTGGAGCCCTGGGCCTGCTGTACCATCTTGATAATCTGTGAAAGAACCGTATCTTTGCCAACCTTGGTGGCCCTGAATCGAAAACTTCCTGTGCCGTTGATAGTCGACCCGATTACATCATCGCCGGCTTTCTTTTCCACCGGTATGCTTTCACCGGTTAGCATTGATTCATCGATACTGGAATAGCCATCCAGTATGACGCCATCGGTAGGTATCTTCTCTCCCGGGCGAACGATTACCGTATCTCCGGTGATAACTTCATTGATATCGATATCGATCTCGCGGCCGTCCCGCTGTACCCTTGCGGTCTTGGCCTGCAAGCCCATAAGCTTTTTGATGGCATCCGATGTTTTCCCCTTGGCCCGCGATTCGAGCAGTCTTCCCAGCAGGATCAAGGTGATGATAACCGCCGCCGTATCGAAATAAACATCCGCCGCGCGGCCCGCCGATGCTAATATCCCGGGATTTACGGTTGCGATTAAACTGTAGATGAATGCGGCGGCCGTGCCTACCGCCACCAACGTATTCATATCAGCGGTTTTGTGCCTCAGGGATTTCCAGAATCCGACATAAAATCTCGATCCGGACCAGAAGACGACCGGTATCGTAATAAAAAGCTGCGAAAAATGATTTATGGATGGTGCAAAAAGCTTCGACATGGCCAGGAAGAGCAGCAGGGCCGTTAGCACCGCCGAAACCGTGAACCTGGTCTTTAGATTATGATATTCCCTCTCCCGCAGTTGTTGCTCGATATCCTCGGCAGCGTCAGCGGGAATATCGAGGACTTTATAGCCGGTCGATTCAATAGCACTCTGAAGATCTCCGTGCCCTATGCCCGGGATATGGGTGATGAAGGCTCTCTCGGTCCCCAGGTTAACCGATGCCTCCAGCACTCCCGTGGTTCGACGGAGGCCGCCCTCGATCCTGGCCACGCAGGAAGCACAGCTCATCCCCGAGATCGCGAGTTCGGTTGTCTGCAACGGTATATCGTATCCCACCGATTTGACGGCGTCGACGAATCTGCCGGGATCGGTTTTTGTCGCATCATATTTCACAAACAATTTTTCGGTGGCGAGATTAACCGATACCTCGGCTACGCCATTGAGATTGCTGATCGATTTCTCGACTTTGGTCACACAGGACGCGCAATGCATCCCTGCCACAGGCATGGTGATTTCTGCTTCTGCCGCGATCTCGTGATATGATGGATGTGAAGAATCGTCGGAGGCAATCGCGGATTTTTCTTCAATGAGGTATCTTTCCGGGTCTTTTTTGAAATTCTCCAGACAGGATGCGGCGCAAAAATAATAATCCTGGCCTTTATATGAGGTCTTGTATTTAGCGGTTTCCGGTTCGACCGTCATACCGCATACGGGATCGGTTGCTCTCGCTGTTTTCTCCATACGTCTCTCCGATTATAACATTAATTCAGGTAAATCTGCAAAAGTTCCTGACCAAAAAATCCTATAATAAAAGAGGCGAGGCGTAGCTGAAAGATCCAGCCATCCGCCCCGCCGGAGGGGAGAGAATTATCTTATGCTATCCTTCGTCGAGAAGTCTTTCCATCTCATCCACCAGCTCCGAGAACAGCGCGATAGCATCATTGACCGGCCCTGGCGTGGTCATATCGATTCCGATTTTTTGAAGTTGAGCAACCGGATAATCGTTGCCGCCCCAGGTCAGAAATTCGATATAACGGTCTCTTGCATCGATGTCACCATCGAGTATTTTTTGAGAAACTGCCAGCGCTGCGGCAAAGCTGGTGGCATACTGGAAGACATAATACGGTCTATGTGTAAAATAGTGCGGTATGCGCATGCCACCCCAGCCGCCCCAATCATCAATAACGTATTCGGGGCCCCAGTATTTCCGGGATAGATCACTATACATCTGCTTCAAACCCTCGGCGGAAAGAGCCTCGCCTTTCTCGATCGTCTCATGCACGGCCAGCTCGAACTCAGTAAACATCGTCTGCACGTAAAATACTCCGATAATCTCCTCGATGAAGTGATTCAGAAGATACATTTTCTTCTTTTTGTCTTTTGTGTTTTTGATCAGGTCTTTGATCAGAATCGTCTCGTTAGTTGTGGAGGCCACTTCGGCCACGAATGTCGCGTAGTGTGAGTCTCTGTAGGGCTGATTTCGCTTCGCGTAAAAGCTGTGCATGGCATGACCCATCTCGTGAGCCAGCGTAAACAAACCGTCGATGTTATCATTGAAGTTCATCAGAATATAGGGATGAGTTGCGTAAGATCCCCAATGATAGCCGCCGCCTCTTTTACCCTCGGTTTCGTAAACGTCGATCCAGCCGGCCTTGAGTCCCTTTTTTAGATCGGACATGTAAGATTTACCCATAGGCTTGAGGCCCTCTATCAGAATCTCATTGGCCTCATCGTAGGGAATCTTCTCCTTGGCCTCGGGAACAAGGGGAACGGACGTGTCATAGCCGTGCAACTCATCGACACCCAGTATCCTCTTGCGAATAGACATCCACTTATGAACCGGTTCGAGGTTGGCGTTGACGGCCTCCACCAGGCCGGTCACAACCGATGTCGGTATGTTGTCATCATCCAGGGAATGTTCGAGGCAGCTGTTGTAATTCCTGGCTTGCGCGTAAAACCAGTTATTCTTCGCAGTCGCCGCAAGGGCGGCGCCCAGCGTATTGAAATATTTTTGATACGCTTCGTTATAGGCTTTACTGGCGTTTTTTCTCACTTCACGATCTGGCGATTCCAGGATTTAACGGTATCGTTCTCGCGTTAGTTCGATTTCATCACCATTCTCATCGGTAACCGTGGGGAATTTAACGTCGGCGTAGTACAGCATTCGAAAGATATCCTTCGTGCCCCCGGTGGCATTACCGGCCAGCGCCAGGATATTCTCCTCTTCCGGTGATAGAATATGCTCTTTGGAACGAATCAGATTTTCGAGATAGAATGCATATGTCTTTAGATCTTCATGGGATTTCAGGAAATCCTGCAGTCTATGGTTTGGTATTTCCAATATTTCGGGATCGATAAACGATTCCATGGCCCCGAACTGAGAATTAATGGAGCCCACCTTGCCGCCCAGCTCCTGGTATTCCGGAATGCGTGTATCCTCGTCCTGCTTCATGTTGGCGTAGACAAACAGCTTGCCCAATATAATATTCAGGCTATCCTGAAGTTGTAGACAGTCGTAAAGGATATCGGCTGATTCACCCAGTTTTCCTTTAAAGCCCTCAAGCTCATCCATCCGGGACTTGAGCCACTCGTAATCGGCAAGCCAGGCCGTTGTGTCCTCATAGATATTTTCCAGACGCCATTTGTACTTTTTATCGATTTCCGATCTCTGGGGGATCTTTTTAACCTCCCCGAACGAGGGAGCGGCGTTACTGATAAGCAAAAGCGCCGTTAATATCATGGTCATCGAAACCGAAAGCCTGAATTTTTTCATCTGTTTCTCCTCACGGATTGCAGGAATACTACCAAGCCAATTGTGCTTAATTGAAGCACATTTAGAATACTCCATTATATAAGGAAAAGTTTCTATTTACGTCGGCAATGCCGCGTTATTGGAGAGGGCTGATTACAACTATAACGAATAATAGTTGGTGCTTATGGGAGGTTGCTGCTGGCTTCAGAATGACGCTGCTGCACAAATAAAAAGGCGGCCCAGATGGACCGCCAAAATTTAAGCTGCTGTCTTGCTGTTATTTTAGAAGGAGGCAGCTCTTCTGATCGCTGAAATTCCCCGCATCGATTCTGTAGAAGTAGATACCCGATGGTTTATTATCGGCATGCCAGACAACGGAATGAGTACCGGCAGACTGGCTACCGGAAATCAGGGTCTCGATGCTGCGGCCGAGAATATCATAGATCTGGATCGTAACATCGCCGGCCTCCGGCAGCTTGAATTCGATCGTGGTGGAGGCGTTGAACGGGTTCGGGTAATTCTGTGCGAGGGCAAACTCGACAGGAACGTTGTCCGCTTCGTCTGCGGACAGCCTGTTGATCCAGACTGTGGCGTAATCCTCTTCCGGCTCAGTACCACCGCCCGGAGGTGCTTCAAAGGACCAATTGGTGCCCTGCCCGCTATGCGGATACCAACCCGACGAGAACGGATGGTACTCACCATCAGCGTCTCCGTCGCTTACCATGCTGAAGGCTCCGTAATAATCCCATTCTCCACCGGTGTCGAGGGGATCGCCTACAGGCGGAAGGAATACAATCCATAAGGCAACCGCCGACTCGCTGGTGTGGCCCTCGGGTATGGGATCATCGTCACTTGCATCGTGGATGTATGGGCCGTCGAGCCAGGTGGATTCCCAGTTCGGCATGTCGTAAGCCTCATTGCGAGTTACACCATTGCGGGCGGAAACAGCCACATCCTCAGTCATCAGTGAGTGGTTTACTCCCACAATGAATGCCGGATTATCCGTATCGGTGCGGACCCACATTTCGACGTCAAAGGCTTCGCCGGCGTTTTCGACATAAATTTCACCCGCATCGTCGCCGACCAATGGTCCATAGACCAGCCGGTTTGGCTCGGCGGATGCCAGACTGAAGGCGAAAACAACGACCAAACCCAATAGCAACATTCTCTTCATGTTTTACTCCTTTTAATCAGGTAAAACGGTTTATTTGTTAACGTCTCTTGTTTCCAATCCCTTTGATTGCCCGGCCTTAACCTCGACGGGGATAATAACCATATCAGAAGGTCAAAACCGACTTATTCTTGATGGTAGCAATATATTGCATTTTCAACCCATGTCAAGACTTTTTTGCATAAATTATGGAGCCTTTTTGCCCTATTTTTGAGCAGTCAAAATCGCTAGCTCCTTATTCACTCAATGGTTAGGCCTCATTATCCCTCTTGAAGACTGCACAAGATCTTGAGATTCAACGAAAAAGTGGCCCGATATCGCGGCCCCCGACTCCAGGAAATCATCCATTGCTTTTTTCATGTAGATCCCGGATATCTGTTTGCATAGACTCGGTTTTATTTCAAAAGCAGGCAACTCCGCGTTTCTACATAATCTCCGGCCTCCAACCGGTAGAAATAGACTCCTGACGGCTGATTTTCAGCATCCCAGATCACCGAATGTCGTCCGGCCGGCTGAATCCCCGATACCAGCGTTTCAATCTTCCGCCCCAGGATATCGTGGATTTCGATGGTGACCTCGCTCTCCTCCGGCAGGCTGTATTTGATTGTGGTTGCGGCGTTGAAGGGGTTGGGGTAGTTTTGAGCCAGCGAAAACTCAAGTGGCAGGTTTTCGTTCTCGTCGATAGTGGTCTCCGGTTCAAAATAGAGCCCGCAATAATCCTGCTCTGGCTCCACGCTTCCGCCCGGCGGTGTCTCGAATGACCAGTTTGTTCCCTGTCCGCTGTGCGGATACCAGCCCATCGCAAATGGGTAATATGTTTCACCTGCCGGGACGTTGTCATTACATACCATCAGAAATGCCCCGTAATAGAACCATCCCGTATCTGGGAGTATGTGGATAATTCTATCACAACTACCAAATACGGTT